>NZ_JBEOPC010000927.1:0-257 GCF_040309765.1 Psychrobacter sp. TB20-MNA-CIBAN-0197 | reverse complement strand
CTATAAAGAAAGCCACTCCTAAAAAGCCACTCCTAAAAAGCCATCGGCAAAAAAGCCATCGGCAAAAAAGCAAAAAGCAATCAGCGTCTAGGGGTGGCATTATCAGTGATATAAGGCGGTGCCAATTTTAGCTGCTCATACGTTCCTTTGACCAATATATTATCTGTGACTTGATTGATATCGGTATGACCACAAAACGCCATGCTAATATCGCACTCGTTATAGATAAGCTCAAGCGCGCGGCGTACCCCATCCTC
>NZ_JBEOPC010000926.1:0-257 GCF_040309765.1 Psychrobacter sp. TB20-MNA-CIBAN-0197 | reverse complement strand
CCATATAATAATACAGGGTTTTTAATAGACTGCTTTTTAGCATTAATTAGTGTAGAAACCACCGCAGTTTGAATACCCTCCGTTGCACCAGAGGTAAATAGGATATCGCCATTAGTTGCGCCAATAACCGTGCGTGCCTTTTGACGTGTTTGTTCTAATAAATGCTTGGCTTGAATACCTGTGATGTGCGGGCTTGAAGGATTACCAAAACATATTTGCATGGTATGAGAAACAACAGCAGCAATACAAGGCAACAC
>NZ_JBEOPC010000925.1:0-257 GCF_040309765.1 Psychrobacter sp. TB20-MNA-CIBAN-0197 | reverse complement strand
CCAGCGCGGCGCTTTCCGCCACGCCGTAGCAGCCGGTGCGCTCAAAGGCGATCTGCGATTGATGACTGAGGCGCTGTTGATAGGGCGCCAGTTCGGCACTGTTGAAATACTGCAGCGGCAGGTTCAATTGTGTGGCCAGTTCCAGCAACCCCGGTTCGTCGCGCTTGAGGTCGATACTCGCCAAAGCCTTGACCGCTCGCAGCTCGATGCGGTGCGCCTGCAACGCTTGATCGAGTAACGCACGCAACGTACTGGCC
>NZ_JBEOPC010000924.1:0-257 GCF_040309765.1 Psychrobacter sp. TB20-MNA-CIBAN-0197 | reverse complement strand
ATCTTCACCTGCGCACATTGACTTCGTAAACAAAATACAAGTCAACCACGCATCCAACATAACAAAAATGTTAAGAGACTATATAAAATTAACTTCAAATAAACTAATACTAAAACCACACAAACATTTGTTTCAAGCGTTACATCAACGAGGTAGCGCCAGATATGACAACGAAAAACAGACACCCGTTATTCCAAGTCGCATCCTCCATGCTCGCTACCATCACTACAACGACATTACACTAGACTTTCTTAAGC
>NZ_JBEOPC010000923.1:0-257 GCF_040309765.1 Psychrobacter sp. TB20-MNA-CIBAN-0197 | reverse complement strand
GACCAGACCCGAGCCCGGCACGACGATCGCCTGCTTGATGGTCGAGGCCACCTTGCGGCCCTTGGCGATGACCGCAGCAGCGCGCAAGTCTTCGATGCGCGAGTTGGTGCAGGAACCGATGAATACGCGATCAAGCTGAATGTCGGTGATTGCCTGATTGGCGGTCAAACCCATGTATTTCAAGGCGCGGACGATCGAGTCGCGCTTGACCAGATCCATTTCCTTGGCCGGGTCCGGCACGTTCTGATCAACGGCCA
>NZ_JBEOPC010000922.1:0-257 GCF_040309765.1 Psychrobacter sp. TB20-MNA-CIBAN-0197 | reverse complement strand
GCTCAGCCGCTTGCGCGAGCAGCGCCATGTGCAATCGATGGAACGTCTTGATTCCCTGCAAAACCTGCTCGGCACTGGCTGGTGGGAAATCAGTGCCGAAGAGCAGATTACGCTGGCGCCGACGCTGGCCTCGGCACTCAATCTCAGCGATCGCCTGCTGCCGGTAGAAGACTGGCTGTCACTGTTTCATCCCGCCGACCGCGACGAATTGCGCAGCCGTTTGCGCGCCCTGCAATGGCAGGGCGAAGCGCTGACCC
>NZ_JBEOPC010000921.1:0-258 GCF_040309765.1 Psychrobacter sp. TB20-MNA-CIBAN-0197 | reverse complement strand
GTAAAGAGATGATCGATTTACCATCCTTGGTGACTTGTAATGACTTCTCAAGCACGTCACCGCCAATAGCATCTAATACAAAATCTAGATCCGAGACCAGATCTTCAAAATCCTGAGTTTCGTAATCGATATGATCATCCGCACCTAACGATAATACAAAGTCTTTATTATCAGCAGAAGAGGTTGAGATAACGTAAGCGCCAATATCCTTGGCAATCTGTATCGCAAAGTGGCCAACCCCGCCAGAACCAGCATGAA
>NZ_JBEOPC010000920.1:0-258 GCF_040309765.1 Psychrobacter sp. TB20-MNA-CIBAN-0197 | reverse complement strand
AAGACTTTATTAACACGGTTGCCAATATTGCTGACACATTCGGTGGTATTAACCTTGAAGATATTAAAGCACCAGAGTGTTTTGAAATTGAAAAAGCATTAATAGAGCGTTGTAGCATTCCTGTTTTTCATGATGATCAGCACGGCACGGCTATTGTAACGGCTGCAGGCATGATAAATGCGCTGGAAGTGCAAGGCAAAGATATTGAAGATGCAGTTATTGTATGTTTAGGTGCCGGCGCTGCAGCGATTGCTTGTA
>NZ_JBEOPC010000919.1:0-258 GCF_040309765.1 Psychrobacter sp. TB20-MNA-CIBAN-0197 | reverse complement strand
GGTGCCGGTTTACCAATTAATTTTGCCCTTGCAGATTTACAAAACAGTGGCGATAAAATAACACGTATAGAAGGTGTTTTTTCGGGTACGTTATCTTGGTTATGTAGTATGTATAATGGCGCAACTGCATTTTCTGAGTTATTACTTGAAGCGCAACAAATGGGTTTTACTGAACCCGATCCGCGCGAAGATTTATCGGGGCGAGATATGCAGCGTAAGCTACTTATTTTAGCGCGAGAGTTAGGGGTTGAATTAGAC
>NZ_JBEOPC010000918.1:0-258 GCF_040309765.1 Psychrobacter sp. TB20-MNA-CIBAN-0197 | reverse complement strand
GATTACGCGTTTCTCAAGCGTGCGGTCGTGGCAGGGGTGAGCCAGGTGCTGGTCACCGGGACTTGCTTTGAATACGGCTTGCAAAGCGGCCCGTTGGCCGAGTCGGTCTTGCCCCAGCCTTGCACGCCTTACGGTCTGGCCAAGCACACCTTGCGCCTGTTCCTTGAAGCATTGCAGCGCGAGCAGGCGTTCACCCTGCAATGGGCGCGGTTGTTTTACCTTTATGGCGAAGGGCAGAACAGCAACAGCCTGCTGGCC
>NZ_JBEOPC010000917.1:0-258 GCF_040309765.1 Psychrobacter sp. TB20-MNA-CIBAN-0197 | reverse complement strand
CACTTAGCCAAACCGATCGCCAAAACTTTGCAAATAACCTCGACCGTATTTTAGCGCAAAACAAGGCTAACTAACTTGAATACCCAATTAGTTGGCTGAGGTGATACGCAATTTAGCGTGGCGGTATACGTAGCAAAAGCGCCGCCCATGCCGTTTTTTGAAACACTTGAATACCTAGAACCGGTTATAAATGAGCAAATAAATACCATAAACCAGTACTGTGGTAATGGTTGGCGCAAAGTGTTTAACGTTTACGCC
>NZ_JBEOPC010000916.1:0-258 GCF_040309765.1 Psychrobacter sp. TB20-MNA-CIBAN-0197 | reverse complement strand
ATGCTAAGATGTGTTCGACCGATACAGGTCTCGCCTTCAATAAAGCATGTACGGATAGTGGTTTCTGGACATGGCATATAGATACCCTCGCATGGTCTATCGGTTTAGGTCTTATATTTTTATGGATCTTTCGTAGTGCCGCTAAAAAATCAACACTAGGTGTACCTGGAAAATTTCAATGTTTCATTGAAATGGTAGTAGAGTTTGTTGGTGACAACGTACGTGATACTTTCCATGGTAAAAGCAAGCTTATTGCAC
>NZ_JBEOPC010000915.1:0-258 GCF_040309765.1 Psychrobacter sp. TB20-MNA-CIBAN-0197 | reverse complement strand
CGTAATAACGGGGCAAATCCACGTTAGGGACGACTCATGAACAGATCACGCTGCTTGCTGTTGGTTTTGCTGCTGCTGAGCGCTGGCGCCAACGCCAATATTCCACGACCGGTGGCTGACGGACTGGTGCTGTGGCTGGACGGCAATGATCCGGCCTCGATGACGCTGGAGGGACAAAATCAGGTCGTGCGCTGGCTGGATAAATCCGGCAAGGGCAATGACGTGGTCGTCGACAACCGCGCGGCGACGACTTTGCCC
>NZ_JBEOPC010000914.1:0-258 GCF_040309765.1 Psychrobacter sp. TB20-MNA-CIBAN-0197 | reverse complement strand
CTACCAACATGAACGCCAACGAAGTGATCGCCAACATTGCTCTGGAAGCGATGGGCCACGAGAAAGGCGAATACCAGTACCTGCACCCGAACGACGACGTGAACATGGCGCAGTCGACCAACGACGCCTACCCGACGGCGATCCGTCTGGGTTTGCTGCTGGGTCACGACGCGCTGCTGGCCAGCCTCGACAGCCTGATTCAGGCGTTCGCGGCCAAGGGCAAAGAGTTCGACCACGTCCTGAAAATGGGCCGTACCC
>NZ_JBEOPC010000913.1:0-258 GCF_040309765.1 Psychrobacter sp. TB20-MNA-CIBAN-0197 | reverse complement strand
AAATCACGCTTTTTTAATTTATTTCGTTGGTTTAAACAGTATTTACCATAAATTTAGAGGCACTAAATAGTTGCTTTAGGCTGTGGTGTTTTATTGCTATGCAGGTACACTTTTAGTATAAAACTCGTGTAATACCGAAGCACCCTTAAGGGTGGAGCTCGTTAAAAATAATGGATATATAAAATGAACATAACTGGAAGCTGTTACTGCGGCGACATAAAATACCAAGCGAAAACACAAAGTAACACGCTATTAGTG
>NZ_JBEOPC010000912.1:0-258 GCF_040309765.1 Psychrobacter sp. TB20-MNA-CIBAN-0197 | reverse complement strand
ATCGTCGACCTGCGCGACCAATCGGTGTTTGCCCACGAAGCGCTGGTGCGAGGCGTGGCCGGGGAAGGTGCACTGTCGGTGTTAAATCAGGTTACAGAAGACAACCGCTACCGTTTCGACCAGCTCTGCCGGACCCGCGCCATCGAAGGCGCGGCGAGCCTTAATATGCAGACACACTTGTCGATCAACTTTTTGCCCAACGCCGTCTACCGTCCAGAGCTGTGCATTCGCAGCACACTGGAGGCCGCACGCAAACAC
>NZ_JBEOPC010000911.1:0-258 GCF_040309765.1 Psychrobacter sp. TB20-MNA-CIBAN-0197 | reverse complement strand
GTTTGAATTAACGGCAAGTGATGAGCGTCGCCAAGCGTTTACTGATTTTTGTAATGCTCACTCTACTACGTTAAATACCCTCGAATCAGATAACCTAACATTTGCTTATTACCTGCAATGGCAAGCGCATATGCAACTTGCACTGTGTCAAAAAAGTTGCGCAGAGAGAGGCATGGCTATTGGCTTAATAAACGACTTAGCTGTTGGTTGTGCTGGCGATGGGGCTGAATTTAAAAACCAGCAATCGCTGTTTAGCCA
>NZ_JBEOPC010000910.1:0-258 GCF_040309765.1 Psychrobacter sp. TB20-MNA-CIBAN-0197 | reverse complement strand
GCTTGAGTTCATGCGGGCGGTTGAGCGCCGAGATCATTGCCAGGTTGATCATGCTGCGCTCCTTGAGCGACAGACCCTCACGCCCCCAGACATGGCCCCAGCAGTATTCAGTGACCATTTCCTGCAGCGGGCGGGTGAAGTCGTCGGCGTTCTCGATCGAGCGCTGAACATAGGCTTCGCCCAATACCTGGGTGCGGATTTTCAGACCTTTTTCATACTTATCGTTACTCATCATTCCTCCAATCCACAGGTGTTCCC
>NZ_JBEOPC010000909.1:0-258 GCF_040309765.1 Psychrobacter sp. TB20-MNA-CIBAN-0197 | reverse complement strand
ACATCAACCTGCGCCACTACGCGTTCGTCGACGAAACCACCGACACCGCGCTCGACCTGCCTGTCAGCGAACCCTTGGTGCGCGACATGATCACCGCCGCCGATTCGTTCTACGTGGCCACTTACGTGGTGCGCGACGGTGAGCGGCAAGTCGATGTGTCCCATCGCGGCGGCAAATCCGGTTTCGTCCATATGGACGAGGACGGCACCCTGACCATCCCGGATTTCTCCGGCAATCTGTTCTTCAACACCTTGGGCA
>NZ_JBEOPC010000908.1:0-258 GCF_040309765.1 Psychrobacter sp. TB20-MNA-CIBAN-0197 | reverse complement strand
CAGCCCGAGAAGGCGCAGATCGGCGGACGCACGATCCGCTTCCTGAAGCTGGGCGACGGTTCGGGCACGCCGGCCGTGCTGATCCACGGCTTCGGCGGCGACCTGAACAACTGGCTGTTCAATCACGCGGAGCTCGCCGCGCACCGGCCGGTGTGGGCGCTCGATCTGCCGGGCCACGGCGAATCGGGCAAGGCGGTCGAGAACGGCAGCCTCGACGAACTGGCCGACGCGGTGCTCGCGCTGCTCGATGCGCAGCAC
>NZ_JBEOPC010000907.1:0-258 GCF_040309765.1 Psychrobacter sp. TB20-MNA-CIBAN-0197 | reverse complement strand
CAAAAAAGCCTGCAATAAGCAGGCTTTTGACTATTTAAGCAATCGTATTTTATAAAACAATAATGCTTGTTATTAAGTACGCTATAAACGTAAGGCCGCCACCAAATAAGGCATATGGTAGCTGCGTTTTAACGTGGGTGAGTAAGTCACACCCCGATGCAATAGCCGATACAGCGCTGGTGTCGGATATAGGCGAGCAGTGATCGCCAAATATACCACCACCTAAAATAGCACCTACCACAAGCGATGGCGGTAAAC
>NZ_JBEOPC010000906.1:0-258 GCF_040309765.1 Psychrobacter sp. TB20-MNA-CIBAN-0197 | reverse complement strand
CTGAAAGCCTGCGCGACGTTCGGCAGCGAGACCCGATCCTGCGGGCGTTTCGGCCCGGCCAGACTGGCTTCGACGCTGCCCATATCCAGCGCCAGGCTGTCGGTGAACACCGGCTCCTGACCCGGCAGACGCCACAGGCCTTGAGCTTTGGTGTAGGCCTCGACCAATTTCACTACTTCCGGCGGCCGACCCGACAGGCGCAGGTATTCCAGCGTGACATTGTCGACCGGGAAGAAGCCGCATGTCGCACCGTATTCC
>NZ_JBEOPC010000905.1:0-258 GCF_040309765.1 Psychrobacter sp. TB20-MNA-CIBAN-0197 | reverse complement strand
CGTCTGAGAGAGGGCTATTTCTTCACCAACGCCGAACACGCCGCCTTGTAAGCCTCATGCTGATATTTGTTCAACGTCCCCGGCAGTTCAAAGTTGTGCTTCTTGGCCTGGGCATTGATCGTCTGCGGCGACAGCAGCGTCACCTCACAACCATCCAGCAACTGAAACACGCCCTCGATCTTGAACGTCGTCGGCCCACCGGCAAACTCGCCCTTTTTGCTACGCTTCTTGATCGCGATCCGGTCCACCGAATTCTCC
>NZ_JBEOPC010000904.1:0-258 GCF_040309765.1 Psychrobacter sp. TB20-MNA-CIBAN-0197 | reverse complement strand
CGCAATGCCGCAACCACGTTGAAGGTTTGATTGCGCACCCGATTGTTCGGGTCGGTGAGGGTCAGGCTCAAGCGCACGCTGCGGATGCGCGCGGGATCGCCAGGGTTGCTGCTGTAGGTTGAGGCTGCGACGTCGGTCGCCGAACTGGCCAGACCGAATGTGACGTTGAAGGCGCTGACGTTGTTCACCAGCACTTGCTGCGCCGGATTGCCGCTGCCAGTGCCCATGAGGATCTGGTTATTGCTGAAACTGTAGATC
>NZ_JBEOPC010000903.1:0-258 GCF_040309765.1 Psychrobacter sp. TB20-MNA-CIBAN-0197 | reverse complement strand
GATCGTAGCCGTTGGTCGCCGTCCGGTGACCACTGATCTGCTGTCTGCCGACTGTGGCGTGGAAATCGACGAGCGCGGTTTCATCGCGGTCGATGACCATTGCGTCACAGCTGTACCGGGCGTCTTCGCCATCGGTGACGTGGTTCGCGGCATGATGCTGGCCCACAAGGCTTCGGAAGAAGGCATCATGGTTGTCGAGCGCATCAAGGGCCACAAGGCTCAGATGAACTATGATTTGATCCCTTCGGTTATTTATAC
>NZ_JBEOPC010000902.1:0-258 GCF_040309765.1 Psychrobacter sp. TB20-MNA-CIBAN-0197 | reverse complement strand
GAATCTGCCAGGCGGCGTCGACTCTCGCTGGATTGGGATAGTTTTTGTTTGCCAGCATCACGATACCCAGCTCTTTTTCTGGAATAAACGCGACATAGCTACCAAATCCGCCGGTCGCCCCTGTTTTATGTACCCATGATGCGCGTACTGCAGGAGTTGGGGGCGTAATCGCTTTTACGGGGCGTGCTGCCAGTGCAATTTTATTGTCACTGCCGTTAATGATGCTGTCAGGATTTACCGGCCAGTCCAGCATTTCCC
>NZ_JBEOPC010000901.1:0-258 GCF_040309765.1 Psychrobacter sp. TB20-MNA-CIBAN-0197 | reverse complement strand
AGCCACTCCCACTTCATTTGTGGAATATTGATAGGGCGTATGCCTGTTAATATCATAAATCGAGCAGCATTTTTCTGATGCACATTAGGGGCTGCTGCGAGGTTTATCCATAATTCAGCTATCGAATCTAAGTCTGTATAAACTTGGCAAGGACGAGGGCTTTCTACACGGTCAGATACGTAAAAGTCATCGATATCAGCTGCTGGGTTTTTACCTGAGTTAAATTTGTTTTTGGCAAATCGCCATACTCTTCTAATC
>NZ_JBEOPC010000900.1:0-258 GCF_040309765.1 Psychrobacter sp. TB20-MNA-CIBAN-0197 | reverse complement strand
CCACTAAGGCCTTGGCTGTTGAGTAAGTCAGCTTGGCTCATAATACCTTGGCTAAGTAGTTGCCAAAAAATATAAATGACTAAAGGCAGGGCGGCTCCAGCAATCATTACTTTGCGCAGTACTTTTATTTCTACACCAACATATTTAACAATTGAAGGAATAGAGCCATGAAAGCCAAACGAAGTAAATATAACCGGTATAGCCGAAAGGATTGACCCTTGCTCTACAGGCATCTCTAATAAATGCTTACCTTGTACA
>NZ_JBEOPC010000899.1:0-258 GCF_040309765.1 Psychrobacter sp. TB20-MNA-CIBAN-0197 | reverse complement strand
ATCCAGATGTGTGGAACCTGCGGCGCACCCTCCAACGGCGGAATTGCCGATCCGCGTGATGAGTCTACAGAGGGAGTCCAGAGTAGGGTTGACCCATTCCCAAAATCTGCGACGTGGGAGGCGCCTTGCTTGACGAACTGCACGACTGGAATCATTTCCCAGTCGCTGCGCGTTTGAGTGTTGTATCCGTATCCTTTCAACGTCCCATCGGGCTGCTGTTCCACATGCAATCGAACCCGAGTCCGAGCTGTCTCGAGC
>NZ_JBEOPC010000898.1:0-258 GCF_040309765.1 Psychrobacter sp. TB20-MNA-CIBAN-0197 | reverse complement strand
AAGACTTTCGCGCCTTGAGCTTCGATGTTCCCGCGCAGCGTGCTGCCTTCACTGAACAGTTCGATCAGGCGTTCGCGCAGGGCCACCCGCGCCTCACGGCCAAGTTCAAAGAACGCGTTCAACTGCCCGCCGTGCATGGCTTCCACCGCACTGCGTGCGACGCCGTCGAACAGCCCGGCCTCAAGCGCCACCTGCAAATCGAAAATGTGCTCGCCGATCGCCACGCCCGCGCGCGGACTGCAATCGTTGAGACTGAAC
>NZ_JBEOPC010000897.1:0-258 GCF_040309765.1 Psychrobacter sp. TB20-MNA-CIBAN-0197 | reverse complement strand
CCGCCGGCCCGCTCGATAAAGTCCCCGAAGACTTCTACCCCACGGACGGAGAGCCAGCGTGTTTCCAGCCCAGCCCTTGAAGCGCTTTCGCCTGCCAGCCCTGACACTGCTTGTCAGCGCTCTGACCCTCACCGCATGCAACGCCCCGCCCTCTTCCTCGTTGCCGCTGGCACCGGAAGCCGCTTCCGGTTACCGCACTGATCTGCAAACCCGTCACGCCAATAAGCACATGGCCGCTGCTGCCAATCCACTCGCGGC
>NZ_JBEOPC010000896.1:0-259 GCF_040309765.1 Psychrobacter sp. TB20-MNA-CIBAN-0197 | reverse complement strand
TTTGAAAGGCCATGCGTTTGGGGTTCGGTGTCGCGGCGGAAAGGCCGACGGTGGCGGCGGCGATCAGGGTCATGGTCGCCCCGCTCGGCCACGCGGTGGCGACCCAATAACTGCCCAACACAATCAGGATGAACGAGGCACGAATTCCCGACGCGGCTGCGGCCCACCAGTTGGTTTGCGGGGTGAAGGGCTCGTCCCAGCGCTCGCGTTCGTGGCGGTGCTCGGCCAGGGACGCATGGGTCTGCGCATAGCTGTGCAG
>NZ_JBEOPC010000895.1:0-259 GCF_040309765.1 Psychrobacter sp. TB20-MNA-CIBAN-0197 | reverse complement strand
CGGCAAGACAAACTGGTTGATGAGCAAAGCGAGTAACACAAAAATCAAAGCGGGCTGCAATACCCAGCCAACGATACGATAGACGCTGACCCCAGCGGCACGCATGACGACCAGCTCACTTTTATTCGCCAGCAACCCTAGTCCAACGACCGCACCGAGTAGAGCGCCAGTCGGTATAAACTCTTCTAAAAAGTAAGGCGAGCGATAAAAGATATACTTAATCGCCTCGCCCATCGTATAGCTCTCGTCTAACGAATCC
>NZ_JBEOPC010000894.1:0-259 GCF_040309765.1 Psychrobacter sp. TB20-MNA-CIBAN-0197 | reverse complement strand
GTTCAGATCAACGGCATGTGCTTTCTTGAGCGGAGTCAAATCTGTCGCTGGCGCATTTCTTTTCAGATTTGTTCCTGCTAACAAGTGAAGATATTGTTTCCCGACTTTCAACCCCGCGCTATTCTTCAAAAAGTCCGTTACATGGGTTTCTGCTGTGAAAAACTCGATATGAACCTGATGCTTGCTTGAAACACTACCGTCCTCTCCAGACAAATTTTCCGTTAGCCCAAGATAGCCAATCGGATCGCCAGCCTTGATA
>NZ_JBEOPC010000893.1:0-259 GCF_040309765.1 Psychrobacter sp. TB20-MNA-CIBAN-0197 | reverse complement strand
GTAATCACAATGTACAATGTCGCCAGGCTTAGGACCAAAACCATCTGAATATGCAGCTTGGCCGCCAACAGTTACGGTAAAGAATGTACGACCGTGGAAACCTTTGTTGAACGCGATGATTTGTGATTTTTCTGCGCCAAACTTATCAAGTGCAAAACGACGCGCTAATTTAAGCGCGGCTTCGTTTGCTTCTGCGCCAGAGTTGGCAAAGTAAACTTTTTCAGCAAATGTCGCATCAACCATTTTTTTAGCTAGGCGA
>NZ_JBEOPC010000892.1:0-259 GCF_040309765.1 Psychrobacter sp. TB20-MNA-CIBAN-0197 | reverse complement strand
AGCGTGTCTTGTACTAATTGTGGATTCCCAACTTCTAAAATGAAGTTTTTAATTAAATGTCCTGAATGCTCTGAGTCGATTAGTAATCAAAGCGCCTCTTGTAATAATTGCGGCTTTCCTATTGTTAAACCTGCACCCTTTAGAGCTGTCCCACCTCCTTTGCCGACTCAAAACCATACTACTATCGTACGGGTAGATAGTAGTAGAAAAAGCAAAGGCGTTGCAATATTGTTAGCTTTATTCTTAGGAGGTTTTGGGA
>NZ_JBEOPC010000891.1:0-259 GCF_040309765.1 Psychrobacter sp. TB20-MNA-CIBAN-0197 | reverse complement strand
GCTAGAAGGAGCGATTCAAGCTTTAATTGATAGACATGAGTCATTGCGGACAGCCTTTGTTGAAATTGATGGCAGTCCCGTCCAAAAAATCTATCGCCGTGTGCCGTTTACGTTACAGATGGTTGAAGTAGAAAGCGATCAGGTACAATCCGTCGTAGACAACTTCATGACACCATTCTCATTACATCAAGCACCTCTAATGAGGGCGAAAGTGGCAAAGCTGTCTGATGACAAATATGTGTTCATGATGGATATGCAC
>NZ_JBEOPC010000890.1:0-259 GCF_040309765.1 Psychrobacter sp. TB20-MNA-CIBAN-0197 | reverse complement strand
AGGTGAAGGCGCTCAACGCCAAGGTCGACACGCTGACCAAACAGATCGAAAAACTCACCGGTCTGAAAGCTCAGCCTGTGGCGGCGAAAACCGCTGCGGCGAAACCTGCCACTAAAACTGCAGCGGCCAAACCTGCGGCGAAAACCGCGGCCAAGCCACTGACCAAAGCAGCGGCGAAACCTGCTGCAAAAGCTGCGGCCAAAACTGCAGCCGCCAAGCCTGCGGCCAAAGCGGCAGCCAAACCGGTTGCCGCCAAGGC
>NZ_JBEOPC010000889.1:0-259 GCF_040309765.1 Psychrobacter sp. TB20-MNA-CIBAN-0197 | reverse complement strand
CGTCCAAGCAGAAAAACTCTAATTCATTTGCCGGCGGTTCGTGTTCGGACATCGATTCATGCGCCAAATCAGTTCATCGACCCTGCCGTTGAATGACTGGTGAGTCGTAATTTGGTGCATGAAATGCCTGTATGAACCGCTTTGGTGCCTTTTAGCCTTGGGTCTGCCTCCTCATGGAAAATCTGCAAAGCGCTGTGGACACGCTGGTTCACAGCTCCAACACGTTGTTCATTCTGATCGGTGCGGTGATGGTACTGGC
>NZ_JBEOPC010000888.1:0-259 GCF_040309765.1 Psychrobacter sp. TB20-MNA-CIBAN-0197 | reverse complement strand
GCAAAAGATACCAGGTATTACTAATGCTGGAAGTTTAAATGCTTATGTAGAGTCTATTCAAGATGATCTCGCCGCAGGAAGAGAAGAAGTTAGACAAGGTGAAGCGGCAATTGCAGCAAATCCTGCGCTAGAACCAGTTTTGCGTCCTCAGATTGAGGCTGGTAAAGCGCAAATTGCTGCTGGTGAAAAATTAGGAGCGCTAAATGATTATGCTATTGAGCAGCTTGCTAATACCGAAGGTACGAATGTTGAAGTGCGC
>NZ_JBEOPC010000887.1:0-259 GCF_040309765.1 Psychrobacter sp. TB20-MNA-CIBAN-0197 | reverse complement strand
GCAGAAGGCGATGGGCATCGAAGGTGTTGTAGAAATGGCTGCGCTTGTCCAGGTCGAACTGAAAACCGATGGCTTTGCCACGCGCGACGATCATTTCATTGCGCGAGGCGACTTCTTCGGCGCTGCGCCCGTATTTGCGCATCATGTGCTTGATGGCGTGCTCGCCCTCGGCCGGCATGTCCGGGTTCAGTTCGAAGGGCTTGAAGGTCAGTTCCACGGCAACCTCGTCGGCAACATTGGCGATGGCTTGTTCCAGCGC
>NZ_JBEOPC010000886.1:0-259 GCF_040309765.1 Psychrobacter sp. TB20-MNA-CIBAN-0197 | reverse complement strand
ATTTTCAGGACTTCGACGAAAACTCGGTCGCCACCACGTTCTACACCACCGGCACCACGGGCAATCCGAAAGGCGTGTATTTCACCCATCGGCAACTGGTGCTGCACACCATCGGCGTGGCGACGATCATGGGTTCGATCGACAGCGTACGCCTGCTCGGCACCAACGATGTGTACATGCCGATCACGCCGATGTTCCACGTTCACGCCTGGGGTTTGCCTTACGTGGCGACCATGCTCGGGCTCAAGCAGGTTTATCC
>NZ_JBEOPC010000885.1:0-259 GCF_040309765.1 Psychrobacter sp. TB20-MNA-CIBAN-0197 | reverse complement strand
ACTTAGCCCCTGCTCGTTCGCTGCTTTTTTTGCAAGTTCAGCTTGGGCAATCACTTTATCAAGGCCTTGTAATGATTGTTCAGCTTTTTTGTAAAATTTAGCCGTTTTACTTATTTTTACCAGCTTAATAAATTCATCGATTGCGGTATTAAATTCGTCAATCTGTGTAGCCTGCACTGCTTGTTTATACGCAAGGCCCGTATTTTTCATATTTATTTCAAGATCGACAGGTTCCTCGGCTAAAACCAATGAGCTAAAT
>NZ_JBEOPC010000884.1:0-259 GCF_040309765.1 Psychrobacter sp. TB20-MNA-CIBAN-0197 | reverse complement strand
CTGCGTGGGCAGCTAACGCCTGCGCTATTTAATAAGTTAATTACGTCGAGGCGTTTGGCAGCATCGCCAGTTAGCGCACCACCAATTTCAGCTATTTGCTGTTTAGCACTTTGTGCCGTGTTTGCTACTGCAGGTGCATAGCCAGAGGGCGTTTGGCCTTTACCAGCAACGAGGCAAATGGGGTAACTTGTTCCTTGTAAAACAACTGTATTACTTTGCATTAGTTGTGTACTTCCTCACTTATCCATAAGTATGATGC
>NZ_JBEOPC010000883.1:0-259 GCF_040309765.1 Psychrobacter sp. TB20-MNA-CIBAN-0197 | reverse complement strand
ATGTTCGGGTTATAAAATCGCACACGATTTTTAGGGGTTAAGGGGAGAATCCCCTTACCAGTCACAAGGGAGAACGAGCGGAGCGAGAGACCCCCTTGTGCATACTGGCTTTCAGTGTTTCCTTCAAATCACCATTAGTGTTTTCTTAAAGATTTTGAACGCATGATTTAGGTTAAGGGTATTGAGTGAGGAAAAGTGAAACAACAAATAAGTGATTATTTATAGAAATAGTTGGTGAGATTAGGCGTGAAGCTCACTG
>NZ_JBEOPC010000882.1:0-259 GCF_040309765.1 Psychrobacter sp. TB20-MNA-CIBAN-0197 | reverse complement strand
GCCTACTTTAATGCAAGCTACGATTTAACTGACGATTTAACGGTAGGTGGTGGTCTTCGTTATTCAAAAGATGAAAAAGATGCAAATGCTATATTCCCATCATTTCCTACTCGTAAGTATGTAAGTGCAGATTTTGATGCAGTTACGTGGGATGTAAATGCATCTTATCAGCTTAGCAATAATATGAATGTGTATGGCCAGATTCAAAAAGGCTACCAAACAGGTGGTTTTCCACCGCGCCCATTTGGTGGACCAGACC
>NZ_JBEOPC010000881.1:0-259 GCF_040309765.1 Psychrobacter sp. TB20-MNA-CIBAN-0197 | reverse complement strand
CAAAATAGCTGCTCCATTGTGGAGTAATTTGATATTGACCACTCAAATTAACTATATCGTAACTACTTACAGGACCTTGATCGCCAACGTATTGGCCTTGTTTGTTTTTATCAAAGCGCTTTCTATCGCCAACGTATAAATAGCTAAATGTAAGAGCTATGTCGTCGCTGGCCTGCCACGCTAAATTGGCTGTCGCTTTTGGTGGGCTAATTTGTTTAGCACCTAAGTATTCATCGGCTTGGGTATCTTTACCTTCAAC
>NZ_JBEOPC010000880.1:0-259 GCF_040309765.1 Psychrobacter sp. TB20-MNA-CIBAN-0197 | reverse complement strand
ATAATGTGGCTCGGCCGATCCCTACTTTAGGGATTGGCGATCTGCAGGCTTCAGGGTTTGAGAACGACCTTGATGCATCCGTCATGCTTGTCGCGGACGGTCTTGTACATCTCCGGCCCCTGCTCGAGGCTGACGCTGTGGGTGATGACGAAGCTCGGATCGATCTCGCCTTCCTGGATGCGCCTAAGTAGGTCGTCGGTCCAGCGATTGACGTGGGTCTGGCCCATGCGGAAGGTCAGGCCCTTGTTCATCGCCGCGC
>NZ_JBEOPC010000879.1:0-259 GCF_040309765.1 Psychrobacter sp. TB20-MNA-CIBAN-0197 | reverse complement strand
GCATTAGAAGCTCTAAGTTCAACACTAATTGCTTCTAAGTAACCTTCAACTTCTTGGCGTTTTGTTGTTACATATTCATCGGTGTATGTAACTGCATTGAGCGTTGCCTGTGCTTTTTCAAAATACTGCCTTGCAGAGCCAACCATACTCGCTGAGCGGGCAGATAAGCCACGTTTTATTTGGCTTTCGATATTAATACGCAGTTGTAGTTTTTCAAGACGTTTATCTTCTAAAACAAAAACTTGGCTATCAATACGAC
>NZ_JBEOPC010000878.1:0-259 GCF_040309765.1 Psychrobacter sp. TB20-MNA-CIBAN-0197 | reverse complement strand
CAATGAAGCTTTGCATCGCGTGTTGTTATTTATGTTTTATTTAAACGATGTTGATGAAGGCGGTGAAACGGAGTTTTACTATCAAAATCGTAAAATAGCACCTAAAAAAGGCACTATGGTAATAGCTCCTGGCTACTTTACACATACCCACAGAGGTAATAAGCCAGTATCAAACGATAAGTATATTTTAACATCGTGGGTGTTGTTTAATCGTGCAGAACAAATATATGGTGCGCCAAAGAGTTAGCGCACCAAAATC
>NZ_JBEOPC010000877.1:0-259 GCF_040309765.1 Psychrobacter sp. TB20-MNA-CIBAN-0197 | reverse complement strand
CCCGACATGCGGCCGTCGGTGACCAGCGCGACGTGAAAGCCCTGATCCTGCAACACGCCGAGCAGCGGCGTCAAACGGTGCAGCTCGGGCATGCCGTTGGCGCGCGCGCCCTGGAAGCGCACCACCGCGACGAAATCGCGCTTCAACTCGCCGCGATCGAACGCTTCCTGCACGGCTTCCTGCGAGTCGAACACGATCGCGGGCGCCGTCACCTTGCGGTGCTCGGGCGCGACCGCCGAAATCTTGATCACGCCGCGAC
>NZ_JBEOPC010000876.1:0-259 GCF_040309765.1 Psychrobacter sp. TB20-MNA-CIBAN-0197 | reverse complement strand
CAGCTATAGTCATCATTGCAATTATTTTGTTGGGTGGCTTTTTCATGTTCTTGTCCAAGGTGACAGGTTAGCCGCAACAGAATGTATTGCTAACAAGCATCTAAATCCTACATTGCCGGCAGCCACACTTTTAGCAAGCAACGCAAAAAGCCCGCCAGTGCAAGGCGTATTAGGCGAGCGTTAACAATGTCCGCAATTGGCACTAAGCCGAACTTCGGCAAAGAGCGATAACCGACCATTCAGGTGAGTCGTCATTAAC
>NZ_JBEOPC010000875.1:0-259 GCF_040309765.1 Psychrobacter sp. TB20-MNA-CIBAN-0197 | reverse complement strand
AAACGGCAGAAGTAATTGTCGAAATTCTTAAAGATGCCGGTTTACCAGATGGCGTATATAACAATGTATTTGCTACCAATGATCAAGCCGCAACTATCATCGAAGACAGCAGAATACAAGGCATCTCATTAACAGGTTCTGAGCGTGCAGGACAAGCAGTTGCTAAAATAGCAGGCGGCGCCCTTAAAAAGGTCGTTTTAGAGCTTGGGGGTTCAGATGCCTTTATCGTTGCAGCAGATGCTGATATTGAGCAAGCAGT
>NZ_JBEOPC010000874.1:0-259 GCF_040309765.1 Psychrobacter sp. TB20-MNA-CIBAN-0197 | reverse complement strand
CTGTTAGAGGTTGATTCAGGAGCAGGAGATGTACATCCAAGTACACTAAAAATAATCGAAAATAAAATAATTATACGCATAAAATACCTATGGATTAAGGTCTACTTAATTTATCAAGCGGGTAGTTTAAACTAGTTTTATGCTAAAAAAACGTACTTATTGACATTTTATTTAGAAGGTACAGTTAATCGATTTGTGGCGGCACTTTCGCGACGCTTTAACTCTGCATCCGCATATTCCCGCTTAGTATGGTTTATAC
>NZ_JBEOPC010000873.1:0-259 GCF_040309765.1 Psychrobacter sp. TB20-MNA-CIBAN-0197 | reverse complement strand
AGCTGGTTGTTTATCAAGCGCCTTGTTTATTAGGCGCACAGGCGCGCCCGATGGTTAACTTTAATCCACTATCGTTGGCGCAGCAGCTGCGTTTTGATATCGACAGTTATGAACAAGTTGGTGCTGATCTTAAACTGACCTTATTGCCTTTATGAAATGAACACTTATAAACAGCTTGCTCACAGTCTGTACTAAATATGTGCTAAGTGTGGATAAGTTAGTAAATTCAGGTGATGTTTCACATGAAACTGTGTATAAC
>NZ_JBEOPC010000872.1:0-260 GCF_040309765.1 Psychrobacter sp. TB20-MNA-CIBAN-0197 | reverse complement strand
CAAGAAACTCAATTATGTATGACGGCTTTAAAACAAGGTTTAGCACCTGTTCGTCAAAAAATTGGTAACTTAAACTCATTAAAATGTAATGGTCAAAACGTTACTGAGTTTGTTAAACGCTACCAAAACGCAGCAATCTAATTATTAGCTGAACTATATAACTAAAATTGAGATACCTGGTTTTTTACCGGGTATTTTTTTGCAAAAATTACAAGGTTGTTTGCAAAGCTTGCAAGCTTAACTTATTGAAACTGTTCAAC
>NZ_JBEOPC010000871.1:0-260 GCF_040309765.1 Psychrobacter sp. TB20-MNA-CIBAN-0197 | reverse complement strand
AATATCGATAAATCGTGCACTGCTCATATCAATTTTTCTTGCTTGCTGTGCCTGCGCAGACAGAGGCTACAAGAAATCAATATCAGCAATAGCGTCGCATTTTTAGCCCATTTAGATGACTATCGAGTGAATTGAAGACACGCCCTAGTTCAAGTCTAAAAAAGAGCCAGTAACTTATGTTGCTGGCTTTTTTTATGTCCTTTCTGTTGTTTTTTTAATATAGTCAATCCCACTTAAAAATGTTATAAACTAATTATCAA
>NZ_JBEOPC010000870.1:0-260 GCF_040309765.1 Psychrobacter sp. TB20-MNA-CIBAN-0197 | reverse complement strand
GTACAAACGCCGCCTAGTAGTAGCGCCTTACTAAAATTAAAACGTCCAAAATTTTGATACAACATAGGTCTCACTCCTGAAAATAATAATGTGTCCGTACATTATTTAATAATTAAAAATTAAGGGCAGCTGTCTATACAGATGGCTGACTGTTATTTGTCCGCACTCTGCGCTTTTTCGTCGACATTAATGGCATTTTTTAACAAGTCATCTGTCAAGCTCACCCCTTGCTCTGCCGCGTGTTTAGGGCTTGCGTACAA
>NZ_JBEOPC010000869.1:0-260 GCF_040309765.1 Psychrobacter sp. TB20-MNA-CIBAN-0197 | reverse complement strand
AGGCAATACCACCCACAACGGGTTCAGGAATGTTGTTGTCTTTAAGAAAAGCAATTTTGCTATTGAGATAATAGCCTGCAAAAAGTATTAACAAAGAAACTAACAAGGTTTCTATAATAGAAATTTCAATATTCATAAGCGCATTTAACCTTTTTAATACGGTATATTTTTGTTTGCACATGAACCAAAGTTTGACCGTGAAGAGGTAATCAACAGATTAGCAGTTCAAAACTTTAGAGCGCCATAAGCAAAAGCAGTAC
>NZ_JBEOPC010000868.1:0-260 GCF_040309765.1 Psychrobacter sp. TB20-MNA-CIBAN-0197 | reverse complement strand
GCTTATTGCAGCTATCAAACGCTTAATGGTCATTAAAGCAATCACCTAACAGGTGCATTATTATTTATCAATAAATATCACCATCATTAACGAAAACTAGTTCATCAATAGTGCTATGACTGAGCCAATCATAATTACAAGCGCCATAATAGTCACAATTATCAATGTCTTCTGTTTACTCTGCAATTCCTTTACGGTGGTTTCAAGCTCACGATTCTTAGTCGTTAATGTACTGATTTGCGTCTGCTGCTCTTTGATAC
>NZ_JBEOPC010000867.1:0-260 GCF_040309765.1 Psychrobacter sp. TB20-MNA-CIBAN-0197 | reverse complement strand
CTGGAAACCCTCAAGCGTGATCTGCTCGAACAGCTCTACAAGCCAGTGCGCTGGGTTGAATCGGTACAGACGTTGGCCGCCAAGGGCGCGACCAATCTGGTCGAGTGCGGCCCGGGCAAAGTCCTCGCTGGCCTGAACAAACGTTGCGCCGAAGGCGTTTCGACTTCCAATCTCAATACCCCAGACGCCTTCGCTGCCGCTCGCGCAGCGCAGGCCTGAATCAGGAGAAACTTGCATGAGTCTGCAAGGTAAAGTTGCAC
>NZ_JBEOPC010000866.1:0-260 GCF_040309765.1 Psychrobacter sp. TB20-MNA-CIBAN-0197 | reverse complement strand
GCAGATGCGCCTGCGCCTCGCCGAGCGCCGCGTCGCGCTGGCGCAGCGCATTCGACATGCGCGCGACGAACCACGCGATCAGCCCGACGCTGACCATGAAGTTCGCCCACATGCCGGTACGGTAGTAATCGAACAGGTTCGCCGGGTTGTCCATGTTGAGCGGCACCGAGTCGAAGCCGAGCGCCGCGTAGCAGGCGACCGCGAACGCCGCGAGCCAGATCATCAGGTGCCACGGCAGCACGGCCGCCGCGATCGCGAGC
>NZ_JBEOPC010000865.1:0-260 GCF_040309765.1 Psychrobacter sp. TB20-MNA-CIBAN-0197 | reverse complement strand
CCTAATTAGAGATCAATTGCAGGGGCGTTTGGGCGTATTTTGGCATACGCAAGGTTCAGGTAAGAGCTTTGCTATGGTGTTCTTTATCCGTAAAGTATTTCGTAAATGTGCAGGCAACTTTAGTTTTGTCGTCATCACTGACAGAGATGATTTAGACAAGCAGATATCCAAAAACTTCTTGGCGACGGAGGCGGTAAAAGAAACGGAGATTGCCAAACCGAAGAATAGTCATCAGATGCGTGAAATGCTAGGTCAGAATC
>NZ_JBEOPC010000864.1:0-260 GCF_040309765.1 Psychrobacter sp. TB20-MNA-CIBAN-0197 | reverse complement strand
ACATAAGACGGTTTGTTGCTTTTATGCAATTTAGCGTTAGTGCGTTTATCTTTTTTTTGAAATTTAGTGACGATTTTTTTACGACGGTTCACAATTAAATACCCTGTTAATTTTAAGTCGCGCATTATACAGTCATCCTCATAAAAGCTGCTATATAAATATTTAACATGAACTCTGGGCAAGAGATTTACTTGGCCTATTGCAAGTAAGTTCAACGCAGTTAGCGCTGAAAATAGCTGCTTGAGATAGATTTATTATCC
>NZ_JBEOPC010000863.1:0-260 GCF_040309765.1 Psychrobacter sp. TB20-MNA-CIBAN-0197 | reverse complement strand
CCCATGCAAAAGGGACAGCTCAGCCTCATAGTGACATTGACTTAGCCATAGCATTTAAAAACTTTGATCTGGAATCGTTCGATAAGCGCCTTAGGCCAAAAGAGCTTGAGCTTGAAATAAGTAATGCACTTAATCTTAACGAACAACTTATTTCGATTGTTGATATAAATATTATTCCAAGTTATTTAGCTTTCAACGTTATTGAATATGGAAAAATAATTATAAGCAATAATAGTGTTAGAGCGATGAAAGAGCAGCAG
>NZ_JBEOPC010000862.1:0-260 GCF_040309765.1 Psychrobacter sp. TB20-MNA-CIBAN-0197 | reverse complement strand
GGAACACCGTGCTGGCGCCCAAGTCAGCCATGCGCTGCACCAGTTTGCCGAGGTTGATGTCCTGCTGGGCCGGGTCCGGGTCGTAGACGTTGTCGAGATCGACATGCACCACGCGCATCGGCGCTTCGGCCTGCACCGAGACGATGCTGTTGGCGAAATGCTCGCCGTCAGGATCGGAGGCGACGAGAAAGCGCGGCCCGCTCATCAGGTTATCGAGGGTGTCGAGGCCGTCGTCCAGCGTCAGGGCCATTTCATAGCCC
>NZ_JBEOPC010000861.1:0-260 GCF_040309765.1 Psychrobacter sp. TB20-MNA-CIBAN-0197 | reverse complement strand
AGCCTGGGCTTTCCGCGCAGCGACGTCGATCGCGTCGAGTTTTTCGAAGAGCACGGCAAGATGCGCGCGCGCATGCGCTTCAACCTGATCGGCCTGGTCGGCTCCGGTTCGCCGCTGCCAGCGTTCTACGGCGAACAGGCTCTGGGCGACAGCGAAGACGGCAACCCGACGCGCAATTTTCTCGACCTGTTCCACCATCGCCTGCAACGGCTGATGCTGCCGATCTGGCGCAAGTACCGTTACCGCGCGAGCTTCCAGAG
>NZ_JBEOPC010000860.1:0-260 GCF_040309765.1 Psychrobacter sp. TB20-MNA-CIBAN-0197 | reverse complement strand
ACGTAAAGCAGCGATTCGTTGGGCAGCAAGCGCTGAATTTCGCCGAGGACCGACAAGCCGCCGACCCCGGAATCGAACACGCCGATCGGCGCTTCACGCATGGCGCGCGCCACAGACGCTGCAGCCCGGATCGCGCTTGACCCGCAGCTCACGGAATCGCGAACCCAGCGCATCGATCAGCAACAACCGCCCCACCAAGGGTTCGCCAAAGCCGACCAGTACTTTCAACGCTTCCAGCGCCTGCAAGCTGCCGACCAGAC
>NZ_JBEOPC010000859.1:0-260 GCF_040309765.1 Psychrobacter sp. TB20-MNA-CIBAN-0197 | reverse complement strand
ACACTACATTTTGCTCAATTACGCCTTGTGCAAGCTGAGCACCGGGGCCTGTTGCATGCAATGAAATGTCTTCACCTGCGTGTGTTTCCGAGGCCAATGGCACTGTTGTTTCTTGATGAAAACCAGGGGTTGTTGTATCAATCCCTTGTAACTCAACGCGCCCTGCCACAGCAGCACTTGCATAGCTTGCATCGGCATCTGTTTCATCACCTAAGTTTCTAAACCCTAAACCATTGGCGTAACCAACTGTGGTATAGGGC
>NZ_JBEOPC010000858.1:0-260 GCF_040309765.1 Psychrobacter sp. TB20-MNA-CIBAN-0197 | reverse complement strand
CGCCCACACTTGGGGTTTAATTAAACTGTTTACCTTTAGCTTTAAACCAATACTAAAAAGAAGAAGGGTTACGCCAAGTGCTGCTATTGTATCGAGCAACTCTGTACTTTTATAACCCGATAAATTTAAAGCAAAACCTGCTAATAAAAATCCAATAAGAGGAGGCAGCTTTAACTGATAAACAGCAAAGCCACACACAAACGCGGCGGCAAAATAGATTAGTTCCATAATTCTTAATATCACTTCATTTGGGGTTGCAG
>NZ_JBEOPC010000857.1:0-260 GCF_040309765.1 Psychrobacter sp. TB20-MNA-CIBAN-0197 | reverse complement strand
AGCTAAAGGTGTGACGGCTTTTTAACCAACCGTGGTTAGCGTCGCCACGAGAATCTGCTGCATGATAGATAGTTTTCATAAGTTATCCTTGGTTATCAATAGGTTTATAAATTTATTATTAGTGAATGTATTTAAACAGTGGAGCTATTATAATTGTTGTCTAAGGATAGATAAACCAAGATAATCGCAAATGACTATTCTAATTCAGAGAACAATAAAGCGGTTTAGATAAGGTAATATAATCATAACAGAGACAGTAT
>NZ_JBEOPC010000856.1:0-260 GCF_040309765.1 Psychrobacter sp. TB20-MNA-CIBAN-0197 | reverse complement strand
CTTCAGGGGTCATGGATCAGGATCGGCCAGTCAAAGGGCCGGCATTTTAACCACAAATGAGGGGATTCGATGGGCGCTGCGCTTCGAAAAACAACACCTTGGCGAAATCCTCTGTATCAAAAATGAATTTCTACAGGGCGCGCTGCTCATACCTGATAAGCAGCGGATTCAAAACCGCTTATCAAAAATGTAATTCGGGGGAGTGCTGTTCATGTGCCCTACACCTACGTCGAGCGCGCACCTTCCTGGCGGGTTGATTC
>NZ_JBEOPC010000855.1:0-260 GCF_040309765.1 Psychrobacter sp. TB20-MNA-CIBAN-0197 | reverse complement strand
GACCAAACATGTGCTGCCCTTTGGGTTCTTTCTAGGGACGATTAACTCTTTGTTGCTCGGTTTTTACTTAGCCCACTAGGTTACAAATCTCGCGCCGCGATTTAATCGCCCCTAGATTGAACAAATTTCAATCCACAAAGATCAACACGCCCTGGTTAAAGTAAGTCAAAGTGCTAATTCTTCTGTAACCGTATTAACATGTGGCACTGGGTGGGCAAAATAGTTGCCTTGCATTAGTGTCACATTCGCCTTTTTAAGTG
>NZ_JBEOPC010000854.1:0-260 GCF_040309765.1 Psychrobacter sp. TB20-MNA-CIBAN-0197 | reverse complement strand
CAAACAATGTCGCCGGGGAAATAACTTCACTGCCCTCAAGTTTAATAAACGTTTTAGAGTAAGTGGTAAATGTATCAGTGTTGTTTAATGGGGTTCTAGGGATTTTCCCCTCTAAAGTAACATAAATCGCCATACTCACCATATTTAAAGGCATACAAAGGTGGGTTACTTCTCCAAAGTATGGCAAATTATGAGGTTAACAACCCCTTAAACTTAATTTAATTCCTATGGCTATAAAAAACGAACTATCAATTCTTACC
>NZ_JBEOPC010000853.1:0-260 GCF_040309765.1 Psychrobacter sp. TB20-MNA-CIBAN-0197 | reverse complement strand
CCTTACCGGTGATAGTGTGCGTGTACGTCAGGTGCTTTATAACCTATGTAGCAACGCAATTAAATTCACTAGCACTGATGAAAAAACCCAAGGCCATGTAAAAATATCAGTAGAGGTGGTTCATAATACGACTGATCACTTTACCTTACGCTTTTGCGTAACTGATAACGGTAAAGGCATGTCGCAGACGCAACTTCGCGAAATATTTAATCCATTTATTCAGGCCGAAAACTCAATTACCCGAGAATATGGTGGCACCG
>NZ_JBEOPC010000852.1:0-260 GCF_040309765.1 Psychrobacter sp. TB20-MNA-CIBAN-0197 | reverse complement strand
GGAGAGAGCTGAATGAGTTATCGAATTCGGCATGCCACCCATGATGATCTTGCTTTTGCGCGGGATCTGACCTGTCGCAACATGCTGCGCTATTACATTGACCACGATCTGTTGTGGCAGGACGAGGCATTCGACGCAGGCTGGCAGCATCGTGAGAACTGGATGATCCTTCAGGATGAACTGCTGATCGGCTTTGTCAGTCTGAGCCAGGATGCCCGAGCGCTGTACATACGCGAATTGCAGATTGATCAGCCCTGGCA
>NZ_JBEOPC010000851.1:0-260 GCF_040309765.1 Psychrobacter sp. TB20-MNA-CIBAN-0197 | reverse complement strand
ACCTTGCTCTTCATACATTTCACGAATCGGCGCTTTAAATGCGGCTTCGTCTTCATCACTCCACGCTTCGCCCTTGCGATCAAAGTTATCACGTTTGACCGTTGCCAGTACTGAGGCGGCTTGCTCGCCGCCCATGACAGAGATACGGGCATTTGGCCACATCCATAAGAAGCGCGGGCTATAAGCACGGCCACACATACCGTAGTTACCAGCGCCGAACGAGCCACCGACGATAACGGTGAACTTTGGCACTTTTGCAT
>NZ_JBEOPC010000850.1:0-260 GCF_040309765.1 Psychrobacter sp. TB20-MNA-CIBAN-0197 | reverse complement strand
ACTCTGCGGTTTGCTAAACGCAGTAGCGGTAAACATTAAACTGGCAATAAAAAAGTAAACTAAGCTATTAATACGCATAATAATTTTTATTAGTTGATTATTTAAATTATAGGTTGAGTTAAGCAGACTGACTATATTTTATCAATTAATTTACATTAATCCTTCGTGTTTCAGCAACCACAGTTTCCTTTCAAGCCCACCAGCATAGCCCGTTAACTTTGCATTTGCGCCAATAATGCGGTGGCACGGTACAATAATAC
>NZ_JBEOPC010000849.1:0-260 GCF_040309765.1 Psychrobacter sp. TB20-MNA-CIBAN-0197 | reverse complement strand
CTTTCCTTGACCAGCATGGCGAAACCTTCGCCGTTCAATTCAACGGTGTCGAGGCCCAGGTGCAGGAGGATTTCCGCACCGTTGTCGGCACGCACGGTCACCGCGTGGCTGCTGCGCGCGACGTGGATGACCACGCCGGCGCAGGGCGAATACAGCGTGTCGTTGAGCGGGTCGATGGCGATGCCGTCGCCCATCGCGCCACTGGCGAACACTGCGTCCGGGACGTTGGCGAGCGTCAGCACCGGGCCGCTGAGCGGGGC
>NZ_JBEOPC010000848.1:0-261 GCF_040309765.1 Psychrobacter sp. TB20-MNA-CIBAN-0197 | reverse complement strand
CTCGGATGTTGTGAACATGAGCGATAACACTGTGACTCCAGCTGCCGCGACACCGGCGGCCAAACCTTCGCGGCGCTGGCCGCTGGTCGTGCTCGGCCTGTGCCTGGTGGCCGGTGTGGCGGGCGGTTTTGGCTGGCTGCTGCTCAAGCCCAAAGCGCCGCCGGCGGCCCTTGCCAGTGACAAGCTCGGCCTCGGCCGTCCAGACGCCTTGCTCGAAACCCGTTCACTGAGCCAGTTGCCCAAGGACCTGCTGGCGGTGCC
>NZ_JBEOPC010000847.1:0-261 GCF_040309765.1 Psychrobacter sp. TB20-MNA-CIBAN-0197 | reverse complement strand
GGGAAAATGCGCACGGCACGATGTCCTTCCCGGACACCCCGCCGGTTAGTCAGTCATTGTGCCGGCAGGTCTCCTGACTGATGCGTCATCGCCACGCTCCGGCCTTCCCGGGATTCACCCAGTGGCAGTCGAGGAGCAGGCTCGGCACCTACAGTTGCGGGGGCAGTTCCGATTGATGCTGTGCAAGCATTTCGGATTCCCTATTAATTCCGTGTGGAAACCGGCGGCGGCATGGTAGTCGATTTGCGCGGTGGAGGGGGA
>NZ_JBEOPC010000846.1:0-261 GCF_040309765.1 Psychrobacter sp. TB20-MNA-CIBAN-0197 | reverse complement strand
GCATAAGGGTTCGTACTCGGGCAAGCAGCTCTGGGAACTCAAACGGTTTAACCAGATAGTCATCAGCACCCAGATCGAGCCCGCGAATTTTGTCCGCAAGCCGTCCCCGGGCCGTCAACATCATCACCCTGGTATTGCTGCTTTGGCGCAGATGTTCAAGAACACCCCAGCCATCAAGTTCTGGAAGATTAACGTCGAGTATCACCAAATCATAGACATGTTGACGTGCAAGATGAAGTCCATCTGCTCCGGTTACCGCAC
>NZ_JBEOPC010000845.1:0-261 GCF_040309765.1 Psychrobacter sp. TB20-MNA-CIBAN-0197 | reverse complement strand
ACCTTGTTCCGGCACTGACAGCAGTTCGATGAACATCCAGCGAAAAATCATTCGCCCATACAGGCCGCCCAATATCGCGCCATTTTCGTCTTTGACCATCAAGGCGAACGGCTCGGATTTCGAACCGCCGGTTTGAGCATCGTTGTACTCGATCAGCGGCTGCAGAATGGCCTGACGCTGTTCCTCGGTAGGACTGTCCGTCAACTCGATACGCAAATTCATGCATGACTTCCTTGTGTAATTGAACGCCCAGCCTAACCC
>NZ_JBEOPC010000844.1:0-261 GCF_040309765.1 Psychrobacter sp. TB20-MNA-CIBAN-0197 | reverse complement strand
CGTCTAAACAAGAAGAAGACATGGTTAAAGGGTATAACTTAGGTGCTGCATCTTACATTACAAAACCAGTAACGTTTGATGGTTTGGTTGATTTGATGAAAACGCTAGGAAAATACTGGGTAGAATTTGTAGAGCTACCGACAACATTTAACGATTAATGGAGATTGTATGTTAGATAAAGTGACTCAGTTGCTGCTTGTAGAAGACGATGAAGATGATTACATACTCACCTGCGACTATCTGGACCAATTGGATTCACAC
>NZ_JBEOPC010000843.1:0-261 GCF_040309765.1 Psychrobacter sp. TB20-MNA-CIBAN-0197 | reverse complement strand
CCATAATATTTGGGATCATAGAGGCTTTTAAGCCCTCAGTTGTTATATCTTGAACAAACGTACGATCAATTTTAAGTTGATGAAAGCTCAAATTTTGTAAATTTCTTAAATTCGAATAACCCGTACCAAAGTCATCTAATGATAAGTTAAATCCCGATTCAACCAAGGTTCTAAAATGAGCATGCGCGATGCTTGTATCAAGGTATTCGTCTTCCGTTATCTCTAAACAAATAATAAAGCGTGAATTGGTAAGCTCTGTAA
>NZ_JBEOPC010000842.1:0-261 GCF_040309765.1 Psychrobacter sp. TB20-MNA-CIBAN-0197 | reverse complement strand
GCGTCATAAAGTAACGCTCAAGGCTTTGTTCGACAGGCGTCGCGAGTACCTGTAGCTGCTGATAGCATTTACTATTAGACTCAGGAACGCTAAGCACACCATCGCCCAACTCGACGATCAGTCCATGACTGAGCAGGTTGTCCACTTTTTTATTGAGCGTTTCGGCTAGGCCATGCGCTGGGTAGTATAAAAACAGCTCACTTTGTAAAAACGGATATAACTGCTCGGCAATGCTATTGAGACGACTGCGTTCGATACGAC
>NZ_JBEOPC010000841.1:0-261 GCF_040309765.1 Psychrobacter sp. TB20-MNA-CIBAN-0197 | reverse complement strand
AATCATTTGCTCCGCAAGCAAGCCTTTATCAAACGGCTCATTACGTTCTACCTGACAAGTCTGCGCTTTGCCGCTACTGGCTGGATGGCTAAATAACAGCGGCGACAAATCTAAATGACGCTGCTTATCGGTATTACCCTCTAGCACATCAAGCAAGTCTGTACGTCCGACCAACTCCTCCATGCTACGCACACCCAATGCAGCAAGCCACTCACGCGTTTCGGTGGCGACAAACTTAAAGAAGTTAATCAGCATTTCTGC
>NZ_JBEOPC010000840.1:0-261 GCF_040309765.1 Psychrobacter sp. TB20-MNA-CIBAN-0197 | reverse complement strand
CCATAGAGTGCCAATACTTCAATACCACGAACATGTTTAGCATATTGTTCGAATGCCTCAGCAACTTGGATCGCAAGCTCACGTGTTGGTGTGAGTACAAGGATCTGTGGCTGTTTCACAGACGGGTCAATATTATTTAGTAATGGCAGTGCAAATGCTGCGGTTTTACCTGTACCCGTTTGAGCTAGTCCCAGTACGTCCTTTCTTTCTAGCAATAACGGTATACATTGAGCTTGGATTTCAGATGGTGTCTTGTAACCC
>NZ_JBEOPC010000839.1:0-261 GCF_040309765.1 Psychrobacter sp. TB20-MNA-CIBAN-0197 | reverse complement strand
GTGTAGCTATAAGGGCACCCACTAAAGGTTGCTCAGTAGTAAGTTGTGCGCCTAAGTAAGTAGCAATAGTAAACATTGGTCCTGGCACTGCCTGTGCACTCGCGTAAGCACTTAAAAACTGATCATCACTCAATGCTGGTACGCCAGCTTGAAGTACTGGCAGTACTACGTGTCCGCCGCCAAACACCATTGCACCCGCTTGGTAAAAAGGGGTAAACAAAGCAAACTCATGTTCTAGTGGAATAAAGCTAACCCCAAGTA
>NZ_JBEOPC010000838.1:0-261 GCF_040309765.1 Psychrobacter sp. TB20-MNA-CIBAN-0197 | reverse complement strand
ACTGGAGCGGGTGATCACCGTTCAGGAAAAGGACTGCGACCATCCCGACAAGGACGGTCTCATTCAGACACGCACGCTTTATTCTGCCCTGCATGATTCGGTCGGTCACAAGGTGAAAGTGACGCTGACTGATTGGCGTGATGGCAAGCCTTGTCCGGTCAGTACCCGCTACGAATTCGATTCCTGGGGCCAGGTCAGCAAGACGCTGCACGATGATGGGCGTATCGAACACAGCGAAGCGGATCCGGTGCTTCGCCAGCA
>NZ_JBEOPC010000837.1:0-261 GCF_040309765.1 Psychrobacter sp. TB20-MNA-CIBAN-0197 | reverse complement strand
CATCGCCTGATTCCAGCCAACATTGACCGCGCCTTCCTGTACATCAGGCTTTTCCAGCGCCTGCACCAGCAAATCGACCAGATCACCGACATAGAGGAAATCGCGAGTCTGCTCGCCATCGCCAAACACGGTGATCGGCAAACCCTTCGAGGCGCGTTCGCTGAAGATGCTGATCACCCCGGAATACGGCGAGGACGGATCCTGGCGTGGGCCGAAGATGTTGAAGAAGCGAAAAATTGCCGGTTCCAGGCCATGCTGGCG
>NZ_JBEOPC010000836.1:0-261 GCF_040309765.1 Psychrobacter sp. TB20-MNA-CIBAN-0197 | reverse complement strand
ATACCAGACGATCGCGGAACGCCAGATAGTGCTTGAGTACCAGCACCGGCGCCTCGGTTTGCGGATAGTGGCCGATGCCGGGTAAGAGCACGGTGTCTGCATCAGGGATCAGTTCGCGATATCGCTCGACCATGTGCACGCCGGAGATCGGGTCAAATGCGCCATCGATCACCCGCAAGGGAATGTCACCCTGCTGCATGGCCGTCACCCAGCGCTCACGTTGCACCCGGCGCTCGGGGATGTAAGTGATCAATTTATGCA
>NZ_JBEOPC010000835.1:0-261 GCF_040309765.1 Psychrobacter sp. TB20-MNA-CIBAN-0197 | reverse complement strand
AGTATATACGGTTCAACACGCATTCTAAAGCATCTAAATATAGGTGCTTCATAAATAAAGTTAAGGTAATGCCTAATGGCGCAAATTTTTAAAGCGAAAAAAAAACCGTTAAAGCAACAAACACTAGAATTGACTATAACGGGAATGGATCATCAAGGGCGTGGCATTGCTAAACATAACAATAAAGTATGTTTTGTAAGCGGTGCATTACCAAACGAAACAGTCAAAGCAACACTCGTCGAAGATAAAGCTAAATACAGC
>NZ_JBEOPC010000834.1:0-261 GCF_040309765.1 Psychrobacter sp. TB20-MNA-CIBAN-0197 | reverse complement strand
CTACGGCGAGGGTGCCGGCAAGAATCGCCATCGGCCCGCCCTTCAGCGCACCGTAGACATTCTGCTGCGCGGCCATGGCGACCACGATGGGAATGTAGATCGCGCTCCAGAACTCGACGCCCTGCTCGGTCTTGCCCTTGAGCCAGCCGCTCTTGTAGAGATAGCTGCCCAGGCCGATCAACAGCAGCATCGCAATACCGACACCGCCGACGTTGGCCGGCACGCCGATCAGCTTGCCGAGCAATTCACCGACCCAGATAC
>NZ_JBEOPC010000833.1:0-262 GCF_040309765.1 Psychrobacter sp. TB20-MNA-CIBAN-0197 | reverse complement strand
AGTGCGGGCCGTAATTGGCTACCGGGCCACCATGAATTTCAAGAATTAATGGGTACTTTTTATTACTGTCAAAACCAGGCGGGTAGGCTACCCAAGCTTGAATTGGCAGTTGATCGTGGTTCGATTTAAGCCATAGCTCTTCTACCTTGGCTAGTTGTTTATGCCCCAGCGAGTTGTCATTTAAACTTGTTAAGCGCTGTGCTTTACCACGTTTAATTGCCGCTACATCGGCAGGGCGCTGCGTGTCGGCTAGGGTAAACAC
>NZ_JBEOPC010000832.1:0-262 GCF_040309765.1 Psychrobacter sp. TB20-MNA-CIBAN-0197 | reverse complement strand
CGGGTAATCTCTGCCAATTTACGCAGTTGATAGCTGGCTAGTAGGCCGTAAGGAATAGCAATACGTAACATCGGCGCATAACGCTGAATATAAAGACCATTCTGCAAACGCAGTGGCAAAAACTGTTCTTCTGGCAGCTCACCCGCCAAAAACCGTTCGGTTTGGTCGCGAAACTGGGCGACTCGTTCCTCTACTAAGTTTTGGTCAGCGTAGTTATATTGATACATGACGTAATCTCAAATTTGTTTTTAGACTTAAAAGC
>NZ_JBEOPC010000831.1:0-262 GCF_040309765.1 Psychrobacter sp. TB20-MNA-CIBAN-0197 | reverse complement strand
CTCTTTAACTGTTGGCGAGACGTGTGTCATCACCGATTAATTGATATATACCCTAGATTTTTTGCTGAATGCGACGGCTCAAACTCATAATATATCAAGAAGATAACTTATGGTTTTTGCCTCAAATCCATTGAGTACAGCTTGATTATAACAGTTTTTTTTGACTGCAACATATTAAATTGCAGAGTTTTGTAAACAATATAAGAACCCTTCAATAACCTTTTGTCACCATATTTTGATGGCTTGTTATCTCATATAGACC
>NZ_JBEOPC010000830.1:0-262 GCF_040309765.1 Psychrobacter sp. TB20-MNA-CIBAN-0197 | reverse complement strand
CAGCGTGACCTTGCCGCTCGGCAGGTCAATCCGATGGCCGATGTGTCGTGTATCAGTGGCCGGCCGCTGGCCTTCAAACGCAAACGTATCGCTACCGTCGCCGCCATCCAGCACATTGATGTGCGGCGGTTTGGTCAGCCGATCCAGTTCCTCGTCAGCGACCTGCTGATAGAACGCATCGTTTTTGTCGCCACCGCTGAGCGCCTTGTGTCCCTGGCGGTAGGTAAACAGGTTGGGCTGCGCCTTGACGCCAGCGACACGG
>NZ_JBEOPC010000829.1:0-262 GCF_040309765.1 Psychrobacter sp. TB20-MNA-CIBAN-0197 | reverse complement strand
GGATTATAGTGAGACGCTAATTAACTGCCCACATTGCGAGGGCTATATCAGACCAGATATCGTTTGGTTTGGCGAAGCACTGCCAGTCCAAGCATGGCAAACCGCTGAAGAGGCGGCGGCGAATTGTGAGGTATTTATCAGTATTGGCACATCGAGCTTGGTCTACCCTGCGGCAGGGCTTGCACAATTGGCCAAGCAAAATGGTGCTAACGTTATCGAAATAAATCCTGACCCAACGCCGAACGCCATCGTTGATATTACC
>NZ_JBEOPC010000828.1:0-262 GCF_040309765.1 Psychrobacter sp. TB20-MNA-CIBAN-0197 | reverse complement strand
GATTTGCTCAGCGAGCAGATCGACGTTTCGGTGCGGCTCGGCTCGACGGTGGTCAGCGAAGACATCGTCAGCAAACGCGTCGGCCACTTTCAGCGTTGGATTGTCGCCAGCCCGGATTATCTGGCGCGCAGCGGCGTGCTCGAACATCCGCGGGATCTGCTCGAGCATCAATGCCTGCGTTTCGATTACGGCGGCAGCCATCACCACTGGACCTTTCAGGGCGACGAAGAGCCGATTCAGCTCAACGTCCAGGGTCGCCTGC
>NZ_JBEOPC010000827.1:0-262 GCF_040309765.1 Psychrobacter sp. TB20-MNA-CIBAN-0197 | reverse complement strand
CGGCTGTACACGCGGTTATGGATTTCAGTTTCGTCGCCATGGCCGCCGGTAATCAGCAGGTTTTTGACGAATGGCAGGAGTTTTTCCGCGCACTCGTCGGCTGTGCCTTCGGGCAGTTCGGCGAGGATGCGCGCTTCAGGAAGATTGGGCGTGGCAATGATCGACAGCGGCAGCAGACGCTCGCGCATCGCGTAGCCGACCTCGTCCTTGCCCAGGCGTCCGCCGCCGCCGGCACGCAGCACCGGATCGCAGACCACTGGCA
>NZ_JBEOPC010000826.1:0-262 GCF_040309765.1 Psychrobacter sp. TB20-MNA-CIBAN-0197 | reverse complement strand
CAGTTCAGTCATCCCTCTGAGGTCAGCTGCCACTTGCAAAAAGGTGACTTGCTCCTGATGCCGCATCTGCATGTCCAGGCTGTTCACCGGGGCCTCGAATGTGTTGCAAAGCCATAGCTCGTTTAGCCTGGCAAGGCCTCGTACCGAAAAGTCAGACGTTAATTCACAGTCCTGCAGGTGCAGCCTTTGCAAACGCGGGAATCTTTTCAATTGCTCGGCAAAGCGCGAATCCAGACTGAATTTTGAATGTACCCAATTAATC
>NZ_JBEOPC010000825.1:0-262 GCF_040309765.1 Psychrobacter sp. TB20-MNA-CIBAN-0197 | reverse complement strand
GGTTCTGCGTATGTACCTTCATTTGGTGCACGACTACCTACAATATCGTACGAGTAACGCTTGCTTTTATCGGAACCACCGTCTACTCCGCCTAGTTCATCATTTTTGAAAAAACCAAGGTCTAGCTTCCAGTTGTCTTTAAGTTTACGTTTTACTACCACACCTAAATCAAAATCGTCTTCTAACCCTACGTAATAGTTAGTGCTAAAAAAATAACTGTGTGAGTTGTACGGGCCGTTACCAAAAGGAACAGATGTTATAC
>NZ_JBEOPC010000824.1:0-262 GCF_040309765.1 Psychrobacter sp. TB20-MNA-CIBAN-0197 | reverse complement strand
ATTAAAATCACCTGCCAATGCGGCGCACTTAGCGGACTCTATTGCCCAATATAAAGCTGGCAAGACTGTTACGCGTGAACTAATTGATACAGCAGAAGGCAGTGGTAAAAGTGACGGTAGTAGCGATGACAATGAGCATACAGATAGTGATATTGAGAATGCTTGATCTCAAAGGCTTTCATAAACGTAAAAGATCTGATCATGAGTGAACAATTAGCATGGACAGATGCTGCGTGGAAGGACTATCTATACTGGCAAACAC
>NZ_JBEOPC010000823.1:0-262 GCF_040309765.1 Psychrobacter sp. TB20-MNA-CIBAN-0197 | reverse complement strand
GAATAACCGATACGTTTACGCTTATAGCAATTTGTGGTTGTAAGTGACTTAATTTTGTTGCTTGTATACATGCCTGTTCTATTACCCAAATACCTAACTCGGTTATTAAACCGTATTGCTCGGCAATAGCTATAAATTCATCAGGGAAAATATTTTCACCATCTAGTTGCCAGCGTAATAATGATTCAAAAGAGGTTACTTTTGAGGTTTTGCTATCAACAATTGGTTGAAATACTAGCCTTAAACTATTTTCTTCTATGGC
>NZ_JBEOPC010000822.1:0-262 GCF_040309765.1 Psychrobacter sp. TB20-MNA-CIBAN-0197 | reverse complement strand
ATGGTGTACTTAGTAATACTCTTTAATTGAAAGTAGATGCTATGCAGAATACCGTAGCTTTATTTTTCATAAAAAATGATAAAAATAAAATAGAAACATAGGGAGAATCAAATGTTAAATAATCAAGTTTCAAAAGCTGTTCGCTTAGCGATTGCTTTTGGTGCAGCATCAACAGCTTTATTTTCAGCTAGTTCATTTGCGGCAGAAGAAGGTGAAGTTGTAGAAGAAGTAGAAAAAATTCAGGTTTTAGGCTCTCGTATCC
>NZ_JBEOPC010000821.1:0-262 GCF_040309765.1 Psychrobacter sp. TB20-MNA-CIBAN-0197 | reverse complement strand
AAGATACCGTGTACTTGGGTACCATCATGCTACAGATGGACGAAGTCGATGGCTTGGTTTCGGGTGCGATTCATACCACTGCCAACACCGTCCGCCCAGCATTCCAGTTGATTAAGACCGCGCCGCAGTACTCTTTGGTATCGTCTGTGTTCTTTATGCTATTGCCTGAGCAAGTGGTCGTCTATGGTGACTGCGCCATCAACCCAGATCCCAATGCGGAAGAGCTGGCAGAGATTGCCATCCAATCGGCACAGTCTGCAGC
>NZ_JBEOPC010000820.1:0-262 GCF_040309765.1 Psychrobacter sp. TB20-MNA-CIBAN-0197 | reverse complement strand
CTGCTGCTCGGCACCGGCATTCCGGCCAACCTGCAAACGGCCAAACCGCTGTCCGATGATCTGCTCAGCGACGTGCCGGCCGGTCTGCCTTCGGACCTGCTGCAACGTCGTCCGGACATCCTCCAGGCCGAGTACAACCTGAAGGCGGCCAACGCCAACATCGGCGCGGCGCGTGCAGCGTTCTTCCCGAGCATCAGCCTGACCGCCAACGCGGGCAGCCTGAGCCCGGATCTGTCCGGTCTGTTCAAGGGTGGCTCGGGGA
>NZ_JBEOPC010000819.1:0-262 GCF_040309765.1 Psychrobacter sp. TB20-MNA-CIBAN-0197 | reverse complement strand
GATATCTAGCTGCCCATCATAATAGTCATTAAGACTGTCTCTGATTTCAGTAAGGGTAAAGCCAATGGCTTGTGCGCTTTTAATCAACTCAATACGCTCAATGCATTCGGGATGAAACTCAGTATATAAGCGTGAGCCGGCCTGACGTTTGCGAGACTTGAGTAGCCCTAGCTCATCATAATGACGTACGGTGTCTTTGGTTGTATTGGCTTTGATGGCCAGTTTTCCAATTAACAAAAATGATGTATCAGGAGCCATAATA
>NZ_JBEOPC010000818.1:0-262 GCF_040309765.1 Psychrobacter sp. TB20-MNA-CIBAN-0197 | reverse complement strand
CCATGGTAGCAGAAAGCTGCGGAACCTCTGGGCAATTGCTTTTGTCCCTGATTTGCTCATTAAATCAACGCCTGACTTCTTTCCCCCGACGGGTTGAAGTTGAGCAAAACGCCCCTATTTTAAGTGAGCCCCGTCAAAGCGCAGTGCCAGCATCGTGGAACATCGCCACTTTCCTCACCACCGTTTACTGGTAGACTGCTCGTTCGCATGCGGCCATGAGGGCTGCACGGGAGACTCACGGGGCCGCCCTCCATCCCTTTAG
>NZ_JBEOPC010000817.1:0-262 GCF_040309765.1 Psychrobacter sp. TB20-MNA-CIBAN-0197 | reverse complement strand
CCACTTGGCATGTAAATAAAATAAAGACAAGCCGCAGAACAAACTAAAATAAGCACGTCGGCGCTAACACGTAGCATTCAAACTCATGAAGAAGAAATAGGCTACGAGTAAGTTAAACGCTCTACTCGCTCGGTACACCTTACCGATGCTGGTGAACTTTTTCTTGATTATGCTAAAAATACGCTTAGTGAGTTGGCATTAACTAAGCAGCGTATTTTTCAATCTATTAATGGCACTATTGAAAAAAAGCTAATTATTGGCT
>NZ_JBEOPC010000816.1:0-262 GCF_040309765.1 Psychrobacter sp. TB20-MNA-CIBAN-0197 | reverse complement strand
AAATAGCTCAGGGTGATCTAAACTAATGCGAATACCACGCCAACCTAAAAAGGGATTTTCTTCGGTAATATTAAAATAATCGAGAACTTTATCGCCACCAATATCTAACGTTCGCATTACTACCGGATTAGGGTAATAACTATTAAGTACTTCTCGGTACCAGGTTTCTTGCTCTGATTGCGATGGAAACTGCCCTTTTTGCATAAACCAGGCTTCGGTGCGGTACAAGCCAACGCCGTCACAAATATGGGCACTGTTTTGC
>NZ_JBEOPC010000815.1:0-262 GCF_040309765.1 Psychrobacter sp. TB20-MNA-CIBAN-0197 | reverse complement strand
CAACAGCAACGACTTCAGCCCCGGTTTCAAGCCTGACCCTGACCGTCCTGAACCGGGCGAGAGCACCGACGCCGATATCGACACCGATGGCGGTTGATCGCTGAAACGCAAAAAGGCCGCATCGAAGGATGCGGCCTTTTTATTGCCGGCCGGTTACTTGCTCGGATGTTTGGCTTGCAGCTCTTTGGCGTGGGCCAGGTGTTTTTCCAGCGCTGGCAGCATCTTCTGCGCGAACGCTTTCAGTTCAGTGGCGCCTTTGGCC
>NZ_JBEOPC010000814.1:0-262 GCF_040309765.1 Psychrobacter sp. TB20-MNA-CIBAN-0197 | reverse complement strand
CCTGACAAGCTAATCGCATAACGTTTCCATAAGCGATGAATACCAAATGACATTAAGTCATTCATAATGTCGTATTTTTTGGCGACTGAGGTAAAGACATCAGCAACGCGCGCTTGCTTTTCTGCTTTATTGACCGTTTTATAACCAAAATGCGTTTGCTCATTACCATCAGTATCAGGCGTATGCGGATTATTGATGTCATCACGCTGGTTAAAAAGTGTTTGTTTGGCAGTTTGTGCTTGCGCTGAAGTGTTGCTTGCGC
>NZ_JBEOPC010000813.1:0-262 GCF_040309765.1 Psychrobacter sp. TB20-MNA-CIBAN-0197 | reverse complement strand
GCAAAATGGTGAAGAATACTGGTTAGGCAATCAAAAAATACAAACCCCGCATAACCACGGCACCGGATGTAGCATGGCTTCGGTAATTGCTGCATGTTTAGCTAAAGACTATCCATTAAAAGATGCCTTTATTTTAGCTAAGGCATATATAAACCAAGGGCTAAAACAGTCGGTACGTTATGGCGAAGGGATTGGACCGGTTGCTCATACATCGTTCCCCACTAATTTAGCTGACTACCCACAAGTGATTGAACCGGGGAGC
>NZ_JBEOPC010000812.1:0-262 GCF_040309765.1 Psychrobacter sp. TB20-MNA-CIBAN-0197 | reverse complement strand
CTACTAGATCCTGCATCAATGCTATCTGGATCAATAAAAGGTGCGGCTTGATAATTGGCTTGCGCGACTGCCACATGTTCTGTTACCAGATGCTGACGAATAGCCGCCAGTAAATGTGATTTGGCTTGATTGTCGGTATTGGGGTATTTGTCTTGGTCAAATAATTGTTGATAACGCTCAGATTTGGCAGTGCGGCTTGCATTAAATGCACGTCCTTGGGCTTGGCTCTGCGTGCTATCAGCGCTACTAAAATCAATCATGC
>NZ_JBEOPC010000811.1:0-262 GCF_040309765.1 Psychrobacter sp. TB20-MNA-CIBAN-0197 | reverse complement strand
ATGCTGAGTATAGAAAGTCATTTAGGGAGATTAAAAGGCTTTCATTGGAAAAAGGTGCAATACTATCCAATAAAAATAACTATGAAAACCACCAGTTATTGATAAAGAAGATCTTTAATGAAAATAAAGAGTTAGATTTTAAAATAAAATTACAGAATGAAGCTTTCGAATACTATGAAAAAATCCCTGCATACATAAAAGCAAAACTCAATGTTAACTCTCTAGTAAAATCTAATGAAGACAAATATCATAAGGTTAAAGA
>NZ_JBEOPC010000810.1:0-262 GCF_040309765.1 Psychrobacter sp. TB20-MNA-CIBAN-0197 | reverse complement strand
CGCAAGGAGACGCTGCGGATTGCCGGGCAAAACGTCGCGGCACTTAATGTCTGGCTATTGCCCAGCGATCAGCCGCTGTCCGGCGCGGTCTATCGCCAGCAAATGGCTGCCGCCTGTGCCAGTCAGATCACCGCACTGCTCAATGGCGGGCAAAACGGTAGCGCTGGTTTTGTTCAGGGAGATGACTTCAGAGGTTTGCGTCCTTCGGATATTGCAATCCTCGTCCGCGACGGTAAAGAAGCCCAGGCCGTACGCGCTGAAC
>NZ_JBEOPC010000809.1:0-262 GCF_040309765.1 Psychrobacter sp. TB20-MNA-CIBAN-0197 | reverse complement strand
CGTTTAGGGTAAGTACAAAAACTATGTATTTTTTTTATTATTTATTCTTTAGGAGCTTGAGTAAGCGCACCAACTTCTAGAAGGGGCGATGCATCTAATTTATCTGCATCCATCATTGCGGCTACACGCTGCATTGATGAGAGTAAAAGGCTCTGTTCCCATTCAGCAAGTGCAGAAAACTTTTCAATAAAGTGTTCTTGCAATGGCTGAGGTGCTTTATCAAGTAACTCTTTTCCTTTATCGGTGAGGTATAAGCTCACTC
>NZ_JBEOPC010000808.1:0-262 GCF_040309765.1 Psychrobacter sp. TB20-MNA-CIBAN-0197 | reverse complement strand
ACCAATTTTAATGTTGACTGCTAAAGGTGAAGACTTCGACCAAGTGCTTGGTTTAGAACTTGGTGCTGATGATTATGTAATAAAACCAGCAGAGCCACGTGTATTACTAGCGCGGATCAATGCATTACTACGACGTGGGCAACCAATAGTAAAGTCTAGTGAAGAACTGCAGTTTGGTGATTTAGTCATCGATAAAACAAGCCGTATTGTAAAACTAAGTGATTCAGAGATTGTATTAACTTCGCACGAGTTTGAACTACTA
>NZ_JBEOPC010000807.1:0-262 GCF_040309765.1 Psychrobacter sp. TB20-MNA-CIBAN-0197 | reverse complement strand
CAGTAAGGGTGAAAAAACCTTTCGAAATTGGATGTCGGTGTGTGCATTGCTACTTTTAATAAATGTATTACTCGGCTTTTATTTATGGGTAAAGCCCAAAAACAGAGTTAAACGTTTAGCTATAAAACCAAAAGCCAAATTTAGAGTGCTCATGTATCAACTACATACAGTGCTTGGTGTTTACTTTTTTATACCGCTTATGCTTATTGCCTTTACTGGCATGGCATTTAACTGGAAAACACAAACTCAATCTGTATTAGAA
>NZ_JBEOPC010000806.1:0-262 GCF_040309765.1 Psychrobacter sp. TB20-MNA-CIBAN-0197 | reverse complement strand
GCCGTGACCCACGGCAGCCTGACCGTGACCATCACCGAAGACCCGATCGTCAGCCAGCCGGGCCCGCTGTCCAACGGCCAGACCGCCGTCGTACCGCGCTCGCGGGTGAATGCCGAACAGGAAGCCAAGCCGATGTTCAAGTTCGGCCCGGGCACCACCCTCGACGAGATCGTCCGTGCGGTGAACCAGGTCGGCGCGGCACCGGGTGACCTGATGGCAATTCTCGAAGCTCTGAAGCAGGCCGGCGCATTGCAAGCCGACC
>NZ_JBEOPC010000805.1:0-263 GCF_040309765.1 Psychrobacter sp. TB20-MNA-CIBAN-0197 | reverse complement strand
GCCTTACCCTGTCGATGCTAGCCAGCACTGCTTTCGCCCTGCCCGCTGCCGATCAGGCCACTCCGCAAGTCAAAGACAGCCACTCGGTGTTCAGCCAGACTCTCGCTGAAGACGGCTACGACAAAACCCCACAAGGTCAGACTCTGGCTGAAAACGGTCGCAACCGCCTCCAAGAAAAAGGTCTGGTTGAAGATGGATATGACAAGACGCCACAAGGCCAGGCTGTAGCCGAAAACGGCCGCAATCGTCTCGAAGAAAAAGGT
>NZ_JBEOPC010000804.1:0-263 GCF_040309765.1 Psychrobacter sp. TB20-MNA-CIBAN-0197 | reverse complement strand
GACTGTGACTGCTCTGCTCGATCAGCAAACGCGCCGCTTCCAGGCGCAGGCTCTCTATCGCCTTGGCTGGTGACTGGCCGGTTTCGGCGGTGAAAACGCGGGTGAATTGCCGCGGACTCAAGTGCACCACTTCGGCCAATTCTTCGACGCTCAGCGGGCGATTGAGGTGCTTGCGCGCGTAATCCAGCGCACTCTGAATGCGGTCGGATTTGGGCGACAGCGACAGCAATTCCGAATGTTGCGACTGCCCTCCGGACCTACGC
>NZ_JBEOPC010000803.1:0-263 GCF_040309765.1 Psychrobacter sp. TB20-MNA-CIBAN-0197 | reverse complement strand
AGGTGTAGATCTGCTGGGTAAACGCAAACAGCCCGGCACAGATAATGAAGATCGCCGCCACGCAACGCAGCAGGCGGGTGCGCAACTCGGTGAGGTGCGAAACCAGCGGCAGGTGCTGGTCGTTTTCGGGGAGATCGCTCATGGGGCTCGCGGCGGCAGTGTAGGGTCTTGAGGCGCTGGTGTAGTCGGCGCGGCGGAGGGCGCTACGTGTTCAACCGATGTGTCTGTAGTAACCGGCGCCGGTCCTGGCGGTGTTACAACAG
>NZ_JBEOPC010000802.1:0-263 GCF_040309765.1 Psychrobacter sp. TB20-MNA-CIBAN-0197 | reverse complement strand
ATTTATGGGTTTAAAAAGCGGTATTTTAATTGGTGGTATTTTACTGCTTACTGTACTGGGTACGTTTATATTTATGAAGTTGTTTGCCATCGACTTGCAACGCATATCGCTTGGAGCACTTATTATTGCCCTAGGGATGCTGGTTGATAACGCAATAGTTGTAACCGAAGGGATACTAATAAACCTTAAACGTGGGCAAACAAAACTCAAAGCGGCGGTTAATATTGTTGAGCAAACAAAATGGCCCTTACTAGGTGCAACAG
>NZ_JBEOPC010000801.1:0-263 GCF_040309765.1 Psychrobacter sp. TB20-MNA-CIBAN-0197 | reverse complement strand
AAAACGGCAATTTTACATTTAATTGGCGTCAATCACCATCTATTTGAGTTAAAGGGATACTAATTGGGTGAATTTTTATAACTTTTATATCGTGCTTTAGAGATTTCACGCGAGTTTTAGCTATAAAAAAGCCAGTAACACCACCTAGAGCAGCAGCTAAAATCTGCCAGCCTTCGGAAGCTATAAACAATTGCGCCGCAACAAATGCAAAAACAAGACTCAAAAGGAGCGGTAGCATGTAAACCGCAAAAGCATGCTTAACG
>NZ_JBEOPC010000800.1:0-263 GCF_040309765.1 Psychrobacter sp. TB20-MNA-CIBAN-0197 | reverse complement strand
ACTATACCGTTGACAGGCTTTATTAATTTAAGCTTAATACAATCAACCGTCCACCTTCAAAGACAGTCATTCATCCATGAGTACTGAGTATCAATTCAAGCCCCACGAACAGCCAATGATGGTGGGCTCTCCAGCCAATCCTGATCATCCTGCACGCCGCAAGGTTTTTTACCTGATTATTGGTATTATTATTGGGGTGACTGCCAGTTTTCAAAATGGTTTGCTGGTCGCGAACCTGACTCAAATTCAAGGTGACCTTAGCC
>NZ_JBEOPC010000799.1:0-263 GCF_040309765.1 Psychrobacter sp. TB20-MNA-CIBAN-0197 | reverse complement strand
AAGTCATAGAGGACGTAGCCTTGCACCTCGTGCCTATAGTGCCCCGCAGTCTTTTACCGCCACAGGACCCTGCCAAGTATTCTGTTGGGACATTACTTATCTGCCAAGCCCCGTGCGAGGTCAGTTCTATTATTTGTACATGATTGAAGATGTGTATAGCCGTAAAATCGTCGGTCAAGAAGTTTATGATCACGAGTCAGGAGAGCTTGCCGCTCGGCTGTTGCAACGTACTTTAATTAAAGAGAAGTGCCTGCATTCAGGGG
>NZ_JBEOPC010000798.1:0-263 GCF_040309765.1 Psychrobacter sp. TB20-MNA-CIBAN-0197 | reverse complement strand
CCCATGTTCAGCACCATGCTGCCGGCCCAGAAACGCCCTTGGCGATCGCAGCGACCGTCGTTGAGGCGCATGTCGGCGCGGCTATGCTCGACGGTGGCGAGCAATTCGCTGTCGAGGCTGCCGTCGCTGTGCGGGTGCAGGCGAAAGAAGCCGCTTTCCATGCCAGCGACCCAGCCACCACTGCGGTGGCGGCTGATGCAGGCGAGCATTTCCGGGGCTTTCCACGAGGCGACGTGCCCGCTGTCAGCGCTCCAGCGTTGCAG
>NZ_JBEOPC010000797.1:0-263 GCF_040309765.1 Psychrobacter sp. TB20-MNA-CIBAN-0197 | reverse complement strand
GAAATAAAGCCAATATTAGCGGGTGAAACGGAATTTTTAAGCCTTTATAGCGAATATATGAGTAGTAACTTTAGAGGTATCGTAATACTTATACCCGATTGGCACTCTTCACCTACCAATAATTCAGGTATGAGTTACTTGCGCAAAGAGCTTAATAATTTAGGCTACAGCACCTACGCAATGACAGTACCCGACATTGATTGGCAAGCAAGTAAAATGGCCGAAGCAACGCCTAATGAAGCAGAAACAGCCCCTAGTAAAGC
>NZ_JBEOPC010000796.1:0-263 GCF_040309765.1 Psychrobacter sp. TB20-MNA-CIBAN-0197 | reverse complement strand
GTCTATTACCGCATCAAAGCCTTGTGGGCCAAGCTCTCGGCGAATTTTTTCGCATAAGTCTTTATCCTGGTAAGCAAATACCACATCGGCGCCTAATTGTTTCACCAATTTATGATTACGCTTAGCTGCTGTGGTAAATACGTCGGCACCGCGCTGCTTTGCAAACTGAATGGCAAACTGCCCTACAGCCCCTGCGCCGCCGTCAATTAATACGGTATCGCCCTCGGTAATATTAATTTTATCTAGGCTTATAAGTGCAGCCA
>NZ_JBEOPC010000795.1:0-263 GCF_040309765.1 Psychrobacter sp. TB20-MNA-CIBAN-0197 | reverse complement strand
AATTAGCCGTTGCGGGTAATAACCGTATTTATGTATTAATACTTAATGGTTTTAGAGGCTTTTATTCAAAGATTGGTTGTCATTACTTCTCTGATGCCGGAACTCGTGAACTTGCTCGTCAGTTTTATAAAGATTTAACCATTTTGGCAGAAAATAAAGAGCATGATGGTGCTATTTCGATGATGCGTAAATACGGTCATCAAACAGGTGAGATTTGGCAAAAAATCCGTGGTGATATGCCCTCAGATATAATGGACTAAGTC
>NZ_JBEOPC010000794.1:0-263 GCF_040309765.1 Psychrobacter sp. TB20-MNA-CIBAN-0197 | reverse complement strand
CTATTGTCTTCAAGTTGCTCAAACGATATTCACAGAGATTACTTCTATTGAAGCGATGAAAGGTAGTAATCTACATCTTCTAGAAGGTAATATTAAACTATTAGTCGTTAGTCGACTTCATAATCCCAAATACAATGATTTTCTAGTATATTTCAAAAAAAAATATCCGAATATTACGTTAGATTTGACGGTCAAATCAAGTATGGATATTTTAAATGATTTAAAGCAAAAAAATCCTGCTATTGGTATTTGTTTATCCAAGC
>NZ_JBEOPC010000793.1:0-263 GCF_040309765.1 Psychrobacter sp. TB20-MNA-CIBAN-0197 | reverse complement strand
ACCCATGGCCATGCCGTCGGTGACATGCTCCTGCAAACCGTGGCCAATCGGCTGAAAGGCTGCGTGCGTGAAACCGACACTGTGGCGCGTATCGGTGGCGATGAGTTTGTCGTGCTGTTGCATAGCGTGCATGCCGCCGAAGATGCCGACAGTGTCGCCGGAAAAATCCGTCAGGTGCTGGCGCAGCCCATGCGCCTCGACGGCCATGACCTGCGTATCGAACCGAGCATCGGCGTGGCGCGTTTCCCTGAACACGGTGAAGA
>NZ_JBEOPC010000792.1:0-263 GCF_040309765.1 Psychrobacter sp. TB20-MNA-CIBAN-0197 | reverse complement strand
CCTGGAGGCTCATCCGGACTTCTTCGTCGAGCACGAAGAGCTGCTGCCGTCGCTGCGCATTCCGCACCGACGTGGCGACACCGTGTCGCTGGTCGAGCGGCAGATGACCATCCTGCGCGACCGCAATATCGAGATGCGCCATCGCCTTTCGCATCTGATGGACGTGGCCCGCGACAACGATCGCCTGTTCGAAAAGACCCGCCGCCTGATTCTCGCGCTGATGGATGCATCGACCCTGGAAGACGTGGTCATCAGCGTTGAAG
>NZ_JBEOPC010000791.1:0-263 GCF_040309765.1 Psychrobacter sp. TB20-MNA-CIBAN-0197 | reverse complement strand
GTCGTGGTTTATCTGTTGGTGCGTACCTTAGGTTTTAAATGGTACGTCAAAAGAGAGTTTGAAAAACAAGTGGCTGATCAAGAGATGCCAGATGAGATGCGCCAGATGAAGTTGGGTGTACAAAAACATGGCTTGGTCATGGCGATGCCAACCAATCAACCTGATATGATGAAAAACTCGCAAATGCGTGGCATGCAAATGCGTGCAGGAGCGACCCAACAAGCGGTTATTCCATGGACAGCGGTCAAAAGCTGGGACGAGAC
>NZ_JBEOPC010000790.1:0-263 GCF_040309765.1 Psychrobacter sp. TB20-MNA-CIBAN-0197 | reverse complement strand
CATCAACGCCGCGCCGACGCCCATGGTCATCGCGCCGATGACCTGACTGCGCGCCGACGTCGGGTTGAGAATTCGCCCCGCAGCGCACACCGCCAACATGCGCCGTACGCGAACTTCGCCAGTGGCGGCATCGACGGCGACTTCGACGAAGTGCGCGCCGAAGGTCGATTGCTGATATTTCTCGGCCAGATCACCGAACTCGATGCTGTCCTCGCCGACCAGCGCGCCGCCTTCAGCCGCGTTGCGCAGCGGCAGGCTCTTGC
>NZ_JBEOPC010000789.1:0-263 GCF_040309765.1 Psychrobacter sp. TB20-MNA-CIBAN-0197 | reverse complement strand
ATAGAAGTAAGTGCGATAAATTGCAAAGTAATAACCCTTAATAGCTAATTGCGCAGGATTATAACATAGGTTGGGCGACAAACACGCCATAAAGACACGCTTAAGACTTAAATTTGGTTAGGCGGTTTGACTTTGATATTGCTGATTTAGGATGGGGTGTACTCGATTATTCAAAATACGGATTACTTCAAATTGCGCTAAAGATAAATTTTCGTCTAATTTAAAGGTTTCGCTTAAATTTAAGCAAATAGATGCATCAGGGC
>NZ_JBEOPC010000788.1:0-263 GCF_040309765.1 Psychrobacter sp. TB20-MNA-CIBAN-0197 | reverse complement strand
GGTCAGCGCATCCAGCGCGCCGAACGGCTCGTCCATCAGCAACAGTCGCGGGCGATTGACCAGCACCCGGGCGATTTCTACCCGTTGCTGCATGCCCCCGGAGAGCTGATCGGGCCAGCGCTCGGCAAAGCCTTCGAGGCCGACCAGTTTGAGAATGTCTTCATCGGCGCGATGGCGCTCAGCCATCCCGACCCCGCGCATCTTCAGGCCGAAGGCGAAGTTGTCGCGCACCCTGCGCCACCGGACCAGCGAGTGGTGCTGAA
>NZ_JBEOPC010000787.1:0-263 GCF_040309765.1 Psychrobacter sp. TB20-MNA-CIBAN-0197 | reverse complement strand
CAATTACGAACCAGCATGCGTAAGCGTAGTGACTTCAAAGGTGATGTTTACGGATTAGGCTTTAATACAGAGCAAGTGAATATTATCGGCGAAACAATTTGGGATATTCAGGCAGGTTATGACTTCTCTGAAGCAGGGGTTGAGAGCCTTGAAGGTTTATCAATTCAGTTCCAAGTTCAAAACTTAACAGAAGAGCCGTTCACATCGCTTTCTGGCGATAACGCGCTACAAGTTCGCGACTACCAAGATTACGGTCGCACTTA
>NZ_JBEOPC010000786.1:0-263 GCF_040309765.1 Psychrobacter sp. TB20-MNA-CIBAN-0197 | reverse complement strand
ATATAAAATAATCACAAAGCAATTACATGATCATTTTTTACGATGGAAACTGCCCTCTTTGCAGCACCGAAATGCAGCAACTAAAACACGCAGACTCTAAAAATCTAATTACGCTTGAAGATCTTAACGCGAGCGACTTTAGTGAACGCTACTCGTATATTGATAAAGACAAAGCAATGAACTACCTGCAAGCCCAAAAGCAATCAGGTGAAATGATTTACGGGCTTGATGTAACGTACGAAGCATGGAAAATAGTGGGTAAA
>NZ_JBEOPC010000785.1:0-263 GCF_040309765.1 Psychrobacter sp. TB20-MNA-CIBAN-0197 | reverse complement strand
ACCTGAAGGCTTGCGGCTATGTGCCGCGCAAGAACGCCAAGCGTGCATCGAGAATCGAGTGGGAGCACATCGTGCCGGCCTGGCAGATCGGTCACCAGCGGCAGTGCTGGCAGCAAGGCGGACGCAAAAATTGCACGCGTTACGATCCGGTTTATCAAAAGGCCGAAGCAGACTTGCATAACCTGGTGCCGAGCATCGGTGAAGTCAACGGTGACCGCAGCAACTTCAGCTACGGCTGGTTGCCAGTGCAGTCCGGTCAGTAC
>NZ_JBEOPC010000784.1:0-263 GCF_040309765.1 Psychrobacter sp. TB20-MNA-CIBAN-0197 | reverse complement strand
ATACGACATAAGCGAAGTCTGATAATTTAAGCGCCGCGTTATCGGTCTTGCTTTGATTTGCAATTGCTTCTAAATTCTTCTCGTCTAAAACCTTAACTACCGCGGCTTCAACAATACTGGCCCAATGCTCAAAGGCCGTGCCACTACTGATCACGACGATTGGCTTTACTCTATCTACAGTGGCATTAGCTTGCAAAGCATTTTGTGCATAAAAATCCTGCAACCATTGCTCATACTGGCTCTGCGCATCCTCTGGCATGATG
>NZ_JBEOPC010000783.1:0-263 GCF_040309765.1 Psychrobacter sp. TB20-MNA-CIBAN-0197 | reverse complement strand
GTTAAGGCGTGAATTATTAGCGTTTGCTAAAACGATTGCAGACAGATAATTAAATATAGACATGCTGTGCTATGAGTTTCAAACAAGCTCGGTTTTAGACAATAACTTCAAATGGAGTAAAAATGGATAGTGCATCAATAATTGCGTGGAGTGTTTTGTTTGGAGGCATAGGTATTGGCTACCTTACTTACGGGCGAAGAAAAAAAGCCGTAGTACCGCTTTGTATTGGTTTGTCGCTATTGGTATTTCCGTATTTTATGAGC
>NZ_JBEOPC010000782.1:0-263 GCF_040309765.1 Psychrobacter sp. TB20-MNA-CIBAN-0197 | reverse complement strand
AAGTCGCACTGGCCCTCGCCGAACTGGCGCCGGCCAATCTCAAGCTCGAGATTGTCGAAATCGGTGAGCTGCCGCTGTACAACGAAGACATCGACGGCGCTTCTCCGCCGGCAGCCTACAGCACTTTCCGTCAGAAAGTGGCGTCATCCGACGCGGTGCTGTTTGTTACCCCCGAGTACAACCGCTCGATCCCGGCACCGTTGAAGAACGCCATCGACGTTGGTTCGCGCCCTTATGGCCAGAGCGCGTGGAGTGGCAAACCC
>NZ_JBEOPC010000781.1:0-263 GCF_040309765.1 Psychrobacter sp. TB20-MNA-CIBAN-0197 | reverse complement strand
ACAGGAGCAGATTCATGTCTGAAGTCCGTCATTCGCGAGTGATCATTCTCGGTTCCGGCCCCGCCGGCTACAGCGCTGCGGTCTACGCGGCCCGCGCCAACCTCAAGCCACTGCTGATCACCGGCATGCAGGCCGGCGGTCAACTGACCACCACCACCGAAGTCGACAACTGGCCGGGTGATGTTCATGGTCTGACCGGCCCGGTGCTGATGGAGCGCATGCGCGAGCACGCCGAGCGGTTCGAGACCGAGATCGTTTTCGAT
>NZ_JBEOPC010000780.1:0-263 GCF_040309765.1 Psychrobacter sp. TB20-MNA-CIBAN-0197 | reverse complement strand
GCCCTGACCACACCGCTGGGCACCCGGCAGAAACGACCTTTGTACGGTTCGCTGATTCCCACTCTCCTCGGGCAGAACCTCGGTGACGACATTCTGCTTCTGGCACAGAGCCACGCCGCGCAAGCGTTCTACAACTCGCAAAACGGCATCGACGATTTTCAGCCGCAAGTAATTGTCGCCAGTCGTTACGGCGACGGCCTGCTGCTGCGCTTCGCCGGCACCTGGAAAAACCGCCAACAAACCTTCGAGGTGCTGACATGAGC
>NZ_JBEOPC010000779.1:0-263 GCF_040309765.1 Psychrobacter sp. TB20-MNA-CIBAN-0197 | reverse complement strand
GCTGTCACGTCTTTCATCGCCTCTGACTGCCAAGGCATCCACCATGTGCGCTTAATTACTTGACCATACAACCCCAAGTAGTCTTGGTTAATTGTTAAGCTTAGCTCTATTAGTAGTAAAAGTAGCCTCGAAGTAATTCGAGGTATTTTACTACTGGATAAATCCAGTTCTTAACATGGTTGTTTGTCGCAATTATAACGATATCACCTATGTTTACGCTTGATTCAGTTCTCTTTACTTTGAAGATTAGCCCTTGGGATAAC
>NZ_JBEOPC010000778.1:0-264 GCF_040309765.1 Psychrobacter sp. TB20-MNA-CIBAN-0197 | reverse complement strand
CTATACAACGCTTAGAAGATGTCAATATCATTTATCCTATTGATAAGCTCAAACTCTATCCGCAAGAGCTATCAGGCTGTCAGCGCCATCGGTTAATGATTTCTATGTCATTTTCACATCAGCCTGACATTTTGATTGGTGTTTCTGGTCAACCTGGCTTATTTACAGAACAAGTAATACGCGCTATGCATGCCGGTTGTGAACAGCCAATTATTTTCCCATTAAGTAATCCATCTAAGCAAGTAGAAGCGCATCCTGCTGATG
>NZ_JBEOPC010000777.1:0-264 GCF_040309765.1 Psychrobacter sp. TB20-MNA-CIBAN-0197 | reverse complement strand
AGCCTGTGGAATACCCGCAAGTCGCGCATGCGCATGATCCACGAAGGCGATCCCGAGCCGCGCTCGGTGCAGATTGCCGGTGGCGACGCGCAGATGCTGGCCGATGCGGCACGGGCCAACGTCGAGCTGGGCGCACAGATTATCGATATCAACATGGGTTGCCCGGCCAAGAAGGTCTGCAACAAGGCCGCCGGCTCCGCGTTGCTGAAAGACGAAGCACTGGTGACCGAGATCCTGCAGGCCGTAGTGGCCGCGGTTGATGTG
>NZ_JBEOPC010000776.1:0-264 GCF_040309765.1 Psychrobacter sp. TB20-MNA-CIBAN-0197 | reverse complement strand
GCGTATCTGCGTCTCCAGCAGCGGCCGCAGCGCGTGCATTTCCGGGCCGTTGAACTGACCTTGAGCAGCGGCGCTGAAGCGCGTCACCACTGCTTCGGCCAGTTCGTTGGATAACGGCATGCGCCCGCCATTCCAGCGCGGCACGGCGGCTTTTTTTGCGGTGCTGCGTTTGACGTAGGCGGTCATGTTTTCCACCCGCACCAGTTCCAGTAGGCGGCCGGCGAAGAGGAAACCATCGCCGGGTTTCAGCCGGGCGATGAAGCC
>NZ_JBEOPC010000775.1:0-264 GCF_040309765.1 Psychrobacter sp. TB20-MNA-CIBAN-0197 | reverse complement strand
GCACTAAACTGTTGTGGCGCTAAGTTATGTTTATCAACAAAGCCACCGACAAATTCGGTGTTTGTACCATTTTTAAAGGCTTCTAAAATACCCTGTTTTACTGCAACGTTAGCCTGCCATTGGCCGCTTTCGTTTTGTGATGCTGCGCGTACTGCGCCCGACTCTAAATTATTTAATAGTTCTAACCAGCTCATTATAAAAACCTATGTTTAATGCCAAGATAAAATGGTGTTGTTTGCTTGTTCAATGCACGTTGTTTGCGTT
>NZ_JBEOPC010000774.1:0-264 GCF_040309765.1 Psychrobacter sp. TB20-MNA-CIBAN-0197 | reverse complement strand
ACTTAATGTACTGCCGCGTACATCGACACCTTCCCAAAAAGAAGCCGTGCCGAGTAATATCGCATTACCATGGCGAGTAAATTTCTCTAAAATTATACGCTTAGACATTTGCCCTTGCATATAAACTGGGTAGTCTATTTGTGTAGTTAGCCCTTCGGCCACTAAGTGCATCATTCGATAGCTAGTAAATAACACAAAACAACGCCCTTGTGCTGATTTTATAAGCTCAAGCGTTAGTTTTACAATTGCATGTGGCATATTATC
>NZ_JBEOPC010000773.1:0-264 GCF_040309765.1 Psychrobacter sp. TB20-MNA-CIBAN-0197 | reverse complement strand
AGGTAATAGCATGGCCGCCCCGCGCCACGACCTCCCACTTCCTCTCGGGAGTACGTTCAAGACCGTAAACCATACCTGTCAGGATGACAGGCAAGTTGCTGTCGACGTGCGAAGCGACGTAGTGAGCGAACCAGTCGGACGAACGCTCCCGCAACTGAGTCGCATGGTAGCGGAGTCCTTCAGCGTCTAGTGCACGCTGAATCTGCTCATTGCTCAGCTCGTGATTGGGGAAGCCATTGCCAGAGCTATCGGCGAGATCGAGTG
>NZ_JBEOPC010000772.1:0-264 GCF_040309765.1 Psychrobacter sp. TB20-MNA-CIBAN-0197 | reverse complement strand
GTTCATGGACTGCGCCAGCGGTTGGCGAGTCACCTTCGCCCCACTGCGGACCGGTCGGGTGCAGGTCGAGAATCGACAGACGCGGGTCGCTGCATTCGGCTTCGCCGGCCGGGAAAAAGCTGCGGCTGTCAGTAAAGGCCAACAGATCGCCCACCAGTGCGGTGTTCCAGGTGCCATCGGCGACGCGCGCCGCCAGCACCTGGTTGAACAGAAAGCTGCGCGCCGTCGACAGTAACCGCGATCGCACATTACGCTGTTCCGGCA
>NZ_JBEOPC010000771.1:0-264 GCF_040309765.1 Psychrobacter sp. TB20-MNA-CIBAN-0197 | reverse complement strand
GCTGTGGATAACCTGCGGGTTATCGATCTTCATCAGTTCCGCCAGCATCTCCTGTGCCTTGCTCAGGTTCACCTGGCGCAACATCCACTTGACCTTCGGCAGGTTGGTGGCGTTCATCGACAGGCTGTCGAAACCCATCGCCATCAACAGCACCGCCGCCGCCGGATCACCAGCCATCTCGCCGCAGATGCTCACCGGTTTGCCTTCGGCGTGGGCGTCAGTGACCACGGTTTGCAGAGCTTGCAGCACCGCAGGGTGCAGATA
>NZ_JBEOPC010000770.1:0-264 GCF_040309765.1 Psychrobacter sp. TB20-MNA-CIBAN-0197 | reverse complement strand
CTCGGCACTCGCGGCCACCGCTGCAATCAAATCACCCAGTTCGTAACCCTGCGCTTTCAACCAGTTCTGGTCGTAATACGTGTCGGCATAACGCTCGCCGCCATCGCACAGGATCGCCACGATCGACCCCGACTGCCTCGCCGCTTTCATCTGTTGCGCCGCCATCAGCGCACCGATCAGATTGGTCCCGCTCGACCCGCCGACATGCCGCCCCAAACGCTGCGCCAGATAATGCATGGCCGCCAGCGACAGGGCGTCCGGCAC
>NZ_JBEOPC010000769.1:0-264 GCF_040309765.1 Psychrobacter sp. TB20-MNA-CIBAN-0197 | reverse complement strand
AGTTCATACTCAGGTAGATGGGTCCATTTTCCTTTTTCGATATCTGGAAATAAATTAGGCAAATATTCAGGTAACACGCTCTCAACGAGGTCTGCAATAAAGCTCGCTTTATCGGAAATCTGAGGAAAAATAAAAATCAATCCGTCTCCGTGCTGACCAGCTAAGGCGACATCCGAGCCGTATTTATTAGTCGCCAATGGGGTCCACTTACCATACTTCGACCATCGAGGTTTAAAGGAACATTTGAACTCAGCACCCTCCATG
>NZ_JBEOPC010000768.1:0-264 GCF_040309765.1 Psychrobacter sp. TB20-MNA-CIBAN-0197 | reverse complement strand
GTGCCTGATTGATCACCGTATGAGCGATGGCCGGGCTGAGGTAGCGTTCGTTGTTGCGCAGGGCTTCCAGCGCGTGCTCGAGCTCGGTGGCCGTGGTGTCCTTGAGCAGGTAGCCATGGGCACCGGACTCCAGCGCCTGCATGATCAGCGCCGGATCGGTGTGCATCGACAGAATCAGCACTTTGCTCTGCGGCCGCACGCGCTTGAGCCGTTGCAGCGCTTCCAGGCCGCCGGTTTCTCTCATTGAGATATCCAGCAATACGA
>NZ_JBEOPC010000767.1:0-264 GCF_040309765.1 Psychrobacter sp. TB20-MNA-CIBAN-0197 | reverse complement strand
AAATCAGGCAAGCGAAAGGTATCCGTTTATGGTTCTTGATATCAAACGACTGGTTCGATCGGTGCGCGGCGTGTTCGGTCAGCAGGCCGCAGCAGCCGACACCGATCCTTATTTCTTCGGCCGGCTGCACATGCTGCCGAACCCAGACCCGGTGCTGCGCGCGATGGGCGTCGCCGACACGGTCTATGCCTCGATCATGGCCGATGCACACGTCATCGGCGAGATTCGATCGATTCGCGGCGAGTTTCGCGGTATGGACTATCG
>NZ_JBEOPC010000766.1:0-264 GCF_040309765.1 Psychrobacter sp. TB20-MNA-CIBAN-0197 | reverse complement strand
AGGTTACTGTGGCTGCTCCCATACTAAAAGCCACCGACTCACTATGCTGCTCAATTTTTGGTTGTAGTAAATCCAGCAGATTGTGCTTACCTTCTAACACATCCAAGTTATTTTTTAGTCCATATTGCTCATAGGCGGCTTGCCACAATGGAGGAACCGTGGCGCTAGGCGAGTTATTTTCAAAGCTATTACTCATTAGGTCGCGTCCTTGCTCAGTCATTATCATTAGCCTCAGAATAGCACAACTTATTGTCTGTTTTATAG
>NZ_JBEOPC010000765.1:0-264 GCF_040309765.1 Psychrobacter sp. TB20-MNA-CIBAN-0197 | reverse complement strand
AGCAAATGCAGTTGATGCCTCTGTAATTGCTGGGTAGTCCTCAACGTTATTTAAATTACTTATAATCGGCTTATTACCCACAAACTGCCATTGGTAGTTACTAAAACTTCCAAATTCTTCTTGTATTTCTATAAAGCGCTTTGCGTTGTTAACAGTTGCCGAAATTTTTAAGCGATTGCGCACAATACCCTCATCAAGCATTAGTCTCTCAACGTCATCTTGTGTGAATTGTGCTACTTTTTTTACATCAAAATTAGCAAATGC
>NZ_JBEOPC010000764.1:0-264 GCF_040309765.1 Psychrobacter sp. TB20-MNA-CIBAN-0197 | reverse complement strand
ATATGCATCCTCTGCCATTAGATCGAATTCGCCAAGTATTTTTTGAATTTTTATCTGGTTGGTTAGGCGGGCCAAACCTATTTACTGAAAAACATGGCCAGCCAATGCTACGTAAAAGACATATGCCTTTTACTGTAGATAAAGCATTGCGCGATCAGTGGATGTACTTCATGAATAAAACGCTGGATATAGAAATAGACAATCCGTTGTTACGTGAAGGCTTAAAGCAATCATTCTCTCAACTAGCAACGCACATGATCAATC
>NZ_JBEOPC010000763.1:0-264 GCF_040309765.1 Psychrobacter sp. TB20-MNA-CIBAN-0197 | reverse complement strand
ATTATCGTGAACAAACTCGATTGGATCTTCTATTGTTAGAATATGGTGATGTTTATTTTGATTTATATAATCGACCATAGCGGCAAGTGTTGTTGATTTACCTGAACCCGTTGGCCCTGTTACTAACACGAGTCCACGTGGGGTATCAGAGATTGTTTTAAAAATATCTGGCGCACCTAAATCATCAAGCGTTAACACTTCACTTGGTATGGTACGAAATACCGCAGCAGGCCCGCGATTAGAGTTAAACGCATTCACACGAAA
>NZ_JBEOPC010000762.1:0-264 GCF_040309765.1 Psychrobacter sp. TB20-MNA-CIBAN-0197 | reverse complement strand
AATGAGTGCTTCAGCACCAATAACATCACCATACGTATTTACCTGAGGCTGAAAATAAGCACAAAACTCATCAGATGCAATCGCTCTGACTATATCTGTTTCTAGTTCAGTTTGTTTTTCAAGCAGTGTTTGTAAGGCTGGATCGTAAAAGCTACTGCTATTCCCCCCTTTATTTTTAGAACGATACATAGCCGTGTCTGCAAATTTTAATATATTGCCTGCCTGCGCATTTACGCTATCAATTAGACAAATACCTATGCTGCA
>NZ_JBEOPC010000761.1:0-264 GCF_040309765.1 Psychrobacter sp. TB20-MNA-CIBAN-0197 | reverse complement strand
GTCTTGATCCAAGTGATTATCTGTTAGCTACTACAGGACTTGCGTTTGCTGGCGAGCCAAATGATGGTTTAGTGTCTTCTTGTTCAAGTCGTCTTGGCTATGTCATCAGAGACAATTATAAAATGAATCATTTGGACTCTGTCAATCAAGTAGTAGGATTGACCGCTTGGGGGCAGCCTAATCCAAAGTCTCTTTATACTACTCAGGTTAATCGTCTCAAAAATGAAAGTCTGTAACACTATCAAAAGCTTGTTGGAATATAAA
>NZ_JBEOPC010000760.1:0-264 GCF_040309765.1 Psychrobacter sp. TB20-MNA-CIBAN-0197 | reverse complement strand
GGCTTGACCTCGACTAAGGAATACGCTGAGCTTGAGTGGCCAATCGATATTTTGATTGCTCTGGTATGGATATCTTATGCCATTGTTTTCTTCGGGACACTCATCAAACGCAAAACCTCACATATTTATGTGGCCAACTGGTTCTTTGCCGCTTTTATTATTACGATTGCATTACTACATATCGTAAACAGCATGGCGATTCCGGTTAGCGCGTTCAAATCTTATTCGCTATTTGGCGGTGCAACTGATGCGATGGTGCAATGG
>NZ_JBEOPC010000759.1:0-264 GCF_040309765.1 Psychrobacter sp. TB20-MNA-CIBAN-0197 | reverse complement strand
AGCTAAGCCTGCTGTGTCAACCCTTGATACTCCACTTAGGTCGAAATAGATGATTTTATGCTTAGTTAATAACTTATTGTTCAGAAGCTGTTCATCGCCAATTGAATTTCGAGTAAGCTCACCGCTTACTCCAAAATGTTGTCCATCAACTTGGCTTATTGCCAATTTAGTCATTCGAGTTACTGCCTCTAAACTGAACTGGTAGCTGACTCTTTTGCTCTAAAAGGTTACTTACATTATCAATACCTTGCTGGCGCAAAATAC
>NZ_JBEOPC010000758.1:0-264 GCF_040309765.1 Psychrobacter sp. TB20-MNA-CIBAN-0197 | reverse complement strand
ATTGTCGCTTTGGCGACCCTGAAACTCAACCAATGATGCTACGTTTGCAATCAGATTTGGTTGAATTGATTGAAGCTGCTAACCGTGTAGAACTTGATAAAACAACAATTGAGTTTGACCCACGCGCAGCCGTTGGTGTTGTACTTGCCGCTAAAGGCTACCCTGGTGATTACCCTAAAGGTGACGCTATTTCGGGGCTAAAAGTGGATTACCCTGCAGGTGAAAAAGTGTTCCATGCGGGTACTAAACAAAGTGGCAATGAGG
>NZ_JBEOPC010000757.1:0-264 GCF_040309765.1 Psychrobacter sp. TB20-MNA-CIBAN-0197 | reverse complement strand
ACCTTCGCCTACACCACGTGCTGTTGTATCCCAACCGCCACCAGGGCCGCCAGGTACTAAAAAGTGAATGTCGGCCATTACAAATGGGCTGCTAAGTACCAGCGATGCTGCAAGTACTGTGGTTTTTAGTGATTTAAGTGACTTAAATAATTTCATTGTATGATTCCTTAAAATAAATACTGCATACGCGCACTAAAGCCCATACCAGAGTCTTCATCGCCTACCAAAGCTGTAGTACCAGGGCCTGTCACATCACTGTAAATA
>NZ_JBEOPC010000756.1:0-264 GCF_040309765.1 Psychrobacter sp. TB20-MNA-CIBAN-0197 | reverse complement strand
GTTGAGACCTTCGTTGAACAGCACAATGCTGAACAGGGCAAAAATCAGCACCCGCACCAGCAGCTTCCATTCACTGCCGCGAGAGCTGATCAGCCGCCACAAGCCAAGATCGAGCAGGATCAGGATCAACGCGCTAAACAACGGGTGTTCGGTCAGCAGAGACAGCATCAAACAACTCCGACAAAGGCCAATCGCGAGAAGATCGCACAGATTGGCACAGTGTAGGAGCAATTGATTTCGGTGGATGAGCACCGGCTTACAAAC
>NZ_JBEOPC010000755.1:0-264 GCF_040309765.1 Psychrobacter sp. TB20-MNA-CIBAN-0197 | reverse complement strand
AGATAGCAGTGAGTTGAGTATCTACGACACGTATCAAAGCGCGCAAAAGGTAGCACTGCACTCAAACGAGCTGCTGTTTTGTGCCATGCTAAGCGGCAAAAAGGTAATGCACGTAGAAAGGAGCCAATACCATAAAGTATTTTTACCACACGAGTCGTTTGTATTAGCGCCAGAGCAAGGTGTTTTAATTGATTTTCCACAAGCATCAATGCACGCCCCAACCACCTGTTTAGCCATTGAAATTAGCACAGATAAAATAACGAG
>NZ_JBEOPC010000754.1:0-264 GCF_040309765.1 Psychrobacter sp. TB20-MNA-CIBAN-0197 | reverse complement strand
ACCAAGCGTTGATTGATGATACGCCTAACCTAATCTTTACTGATCCGTTTGATGTATTAATTATAGATGATAATGAAGAGGACCTTAAAGTAATTGAAAATCAGTTTACAGCTATGGGTTTAGCATGTACTGCGTGCTCGTCTGCTAAGCAAGCTATTGATATTATTGAACAGAATAAAGAAAAATTTAAAGTCATTATTGTCGATTGGATAATGCCAGCGATGAGTAGTGAAACATTTTTAACGCGTATTTATAATATTAATC
>NZ_JBEOPC010000753.1:0-264 GCF_040309765.1 Psychrobacter sp. TB20-MNA-CIBAN-0197 | reverse complement strand
AAGACACACTGATTGACTCTGGCAATTTTGAATTACCTAAAAAGCTGCCTAGTCGTGTCGATGACGACATAAATTGGTCAGTCGTCATTGTTGATGCTACCGAAACCCCTATTGAGCGTCCAAAAAAAACCAAAGAGACTACTACAGAGGTAAGAAAAAACAACACACATTAAAAGCGCAGGTTATCGTTCATTTGCAAACTTGTTTGATACTTGATTTGCAAAACTGTAAAGGGTCAATCCACGATTTTAAGCTTTATAAAGA
>NZ_JBEOPC010000752.1:0-264 GCF_040309765.1 Psychrobacter sp. TB20-MNA-CIBAN-0197 | reverse complement strand
ACCTGAAGGACGGCGCACTGGTACCGCCGGTCAATGTCGTGCGTCATGACGACGATGACCCGTACCTGGTGGTTGCGGCGGACAAGGGCACTGCAACCTTCTCCGACATCGCCAACGGCATCGCCATCGATTACGGCTTCTGGCTGGGTGACGCGTGTGCGTCCGGTGGTTCGGCCGGTTACGACCACAAGAAAATGGGCATTACCGCAAAAGGCGCGTGGGTCGGCGTACAGCGCCACTTCCGCGAGCGCGGCATCAATGTTC
>NZ_JBEOPC010000751.1:0-264 GCF_040309765.1 Psychrobacter sp. TB20-MNA-CIBAN-0197 | reverse complement strand
GGACTTTTCCCAGTATGCAACCGGTCATGAATCCGAAATACCCAGGGTTGTCGGTGCGGGTCGCCGACGAAGGTTTTGCGCCGTATATCTGGGGCAGCGACTTCAGTTTCGAGGTTGCCGCCTATGGCGCCGCCGTGATCGGCAAGCCGGTCGAGCAGTGGCCGGTGACGCCGATCGTGCCGTACCGCAAGTGCTACGGTATTGATCCGGAAGAGTTCAGCGCCTTTCACAACGCGCCCGACAGTGCGATTTTCATGGCGTACC
>NZ_JBEOPC010000750.1:0-265 GCF_040309765.1 Psychrobacter sp. TB20-MNA-CIBAN-0197 | reverse complement strand
CAGCCGGGCAGCGTGGTCGGCCACATCAGCCCTGAAGACCTGATGAAAACCATCCCGCGCGCACCGCACTGAGTGACCGGCGTGCGCGGCGCTTCGGCATCGCGCACGCCCCGGCTAGCTCAAGCGCAGTAAATCGCAGGCATAAAAAAACGCCAACTTCTTGCGAAGTTGGCGTTTTTTCGTAGATGGCAGGGGCGGCTGGATTCGAAACAACGCATGGCAGGTTCAAAACCTGCTGCCTTACCGCTTGGCGACTCCCGTGTAG
>NZ_JBEOPC010000749.1:0-265 GCF_040309765.1 Psychrobacter sp. TB20-MNA-CIBAN-0197 | reverse complement strand
CCACCGTCAACCCGAAAGACGATTCCCGGTTGATCATTCAAGGAGCCAGTCAATGACGTCGACCACCGCTGCTCCGAGTCTCTTGTCCTCGGCCGAACAACGTCGCGCCGCGCGTCAGTTGACCCTGGCGATGCTTGCGCTCGGGTTGCTGGGTCTGGGTTTGCTCTGGCGCTGGATGCTCCCGGAGCAAACCGGTGTCAGCCAGTTGCTGCTGGGTTTCGCCTCGTTGCTGGTAGCGGTTCCGGTGATGCGTTCGGCGTGGTAC
>NZ_JBEOPC010000748.1:0-265 GCF_040309765.1 Psychrobacter sp. TB20-MNA-CIBAN-0197 | reverse complement strand
GGTATGTGCACTTGAAAAGATTTAACAGATGATTCGTACGGGTAGCCTTCTCGATAAAAATAAAGCTCTTTTAGGGGGTTATCCTGATTCGAGTCACCTGAGCAACGTCTATCACTTATGCAACTTAACCCTCCAATAAAGTCGATAAAGCGTACATTGAAAATATTGTGATCTTTAAGAAATACATCAACACCAGGCTGGTCTGCTGCATTTAGTACAGCATGAAAACGATGCATAAAAGCAACAACTCTATTCTGACTTGAAC
>NZ_JBEOPC010000747.1:0-265 GCF_040309765.1 Psychrobacter sp. TB20-MNA-CIBAN-0197 | reverse complement strand
CCATTAAACACAGCTAATATTTGTTGTTTTAAAGAGTAAATTAGAAGCCAGTGATAATCACTGGCTTTTTTGTGTTTAAAATCTAGTTATTTAGTAGATATATTTTCCTAGTTTGGCGTTGTTCTGTCATAATAGATGGCTGTGTATTTTTATTTGTTAAGAGTGTGTATGGCGGGTCGGCGAATTAGTGATGAACAACTAGTTGAGATCATTGAAGCAGCTATTTTTGTTGCAGATAAGCCTGTGAGTAAACGCCACCTTAAAG
>NZ_JBEOPC010000746.1:0-265 GCF_040309765.1 Psychrobacter sp. TB20-MNA-CIBAN-0197 | reverse complement strand
GAATGGAAATTTGCCGTAGGCGCTAACAACCTGTTTGATCAGTACCCACAAGCAACTGTAGATAACATTGGTTACTCTAACTTTGGTCAAATATTCCCGTACACCCCCTACGTGCCATACAGTTTAGATGGCCGCTTTTTATACGGTAATATTACTTACCGCTTTTAATAAAAGTGCTAGCTAAAAGTTGAAAGTTATAAAGGATGCATTACGCATCCTTTTTTTGCTGCTTAACGATTGATCTAAGTAACATTCGCGTTAATCC
>NZ_JBEOPC010000745.1:0-265 GCF_040309765.1 Psychrobacter sp. TB20-MNA-CIBAN-0197 | reverse complement strand
GCAGGCCGGCGAGCAGGGCGTTGACGACAAAGCCGTAGGCCAGCGCTTCCGGCAGATAACCGGAAGACGCCCAACCCTGGACCATCAAACGAAAGGCTTCGTAACTCATCAGACCGCGCTCCGTGGATGGGTGGAAAACAGCGTCAGCAGACGCTCCGGAGTCAGTGCCTGTTGCGGTGTGGCATCGAACAGCACGCGGCGGTTGAGGCCGGTAACCCGATCGGCCAGCCGACCCACCGCTTCCAGGTCATGCTCAATCCACAAC
>NZ_JBEOPC010000744.1:0-265 GCF_040309765.1 Psychrobacter sp. TB20-MNA-CIBAN-0197 | reverse complement strand
CAGTTCACCACCTTCCCACCATATTAGTTCACTATAATGTTCGGAGGCCTTATATCTAGTTACACGACAATTATCACCACTGGTAAATGCCTTAAATTTATATTCAGAATAGGGTCCTATCAGGTATTTGTTCTGTTTGACATCAAATATACTTTCCCTATCAATTAACTCTTTAAAGCCGTCGTTATTCAAATCACAAACTTGAATCAAGCGATTTGAATAATTAAGTGAAAGGTCCGGCGCAACAATAAGCGTAGTGATAGAA
>NZ_JBEOPC010000743.1:0-265 GCF_040309765.1 Psychrobacter sp. TB20-MNA-CIBAN-0197 | reverse complement strand
CCATCGAGCAGTATATCACTGCCGGACTAACCTATATTATTATTGGCACTAAGGCCGTTGAAGATCCTAATTTTGTGGCTGAAGCCTGCCGCGAATTTGCCGGACATATTATCGTTGGTATCGATGCCAAAGACGGCATGGTGGCGACTCATGGCTGGGCGAATGTGACGGATACCAAAGCCACTGAGCTTGCCAAACGCTTTGCTGATGTGGGCGTATCGTCAATCGTTTATACTGATATTGCCCGCGATGGCATGATGCAAGG
>NZ_JBEOPC010000742.1:0-265 GCF_040309765.1 Psychrobacter sp. TB20-MNA-CIBAN-0197 | reverse complement strand
CTAGCATTCAGGCCTCTTGACTCTCCTAATACGCTAGATAGGCTAAGTCCTTGCTCCAAAATAGGTATAGGCTCAATTCTTCCAAATTCACCTAAAACAAAGACTCTGTTACGACTCTGACTGTTGACGTGTACAGAATCACCGTCTTGCAAATATATCTGATTGGCTGAAGAACCCATTTCGCGCAATGACTGCAAACCTAATGAATAGCTTTGACCTTTACGATTCAATATAATATTGTTTGAATCACCAATTGTGGTTGCTC
>NZ_JBEOPC010000741.1:0-265 GCF_040309765.1 Psychrobacter sp. TB20-MNA-CIBAN-0197 | reverse complement strand
GCATCACCCTCGCCGACAAGCAGGCGATCAACAAAGCCCTGCTCAAATCCGGCGCGACCATCGGCGAGATGAACTGCGTGCGCAAGCACCTCTCGGCGATCAAGGGTGGCCGCCTCGGCAAGGCCTGCTGGCCGGCGACGGTTTATACCTACGCGATTTCCGATGTGCCCGGCGACCTCGCCACCGTCATTGCCTCCGGCCCGACCGTGGCCGATCCGAGCACTTCGGCCGAGGCGCTGGCGATCATCAAGCGCTACGGCATCGA
>NZ_JBEOPC010000740.1:0-265 GCF_040309765.1 Psychrobacter sp. TB20-MNA-CIBAN-0197 | reverse complement strand
ATCTAATATAGCTGTTGCTATAAGCAAAAATGCTTGTGTTTTGACAAGTGAGCAAGGGTTTAACAAAGATATATCTAAAGAATTAGTAGGTGACATAAAGATACCTGATACATGTAAATATAAAAGCATAATATGTTATACATGGTTAGATTTATTTAATTACCTCGGAATCAATAAAATTTAATGAGAAAATGATTTTATGACCCAAACCATCCCCCAAGGCATTTACCGCCACTATAAAGGCAGTCTTTACCAAGTTTTGCAT
>NZ_JBEOPC010000739.1:0-265 GCF_040309765.1 Psychrobacter sp. TB20-MNA-CIBAN-0197 | reverse complement strand
GACTCAACCAATTTTATTACAGGTATTTGTGCCAACTCATTAAAAATAGGGCCAAAACGTGCATCTGCAACGCGGTACTCAGCGTCCAGTTTTACAAAGCGACCTTCTTCTTTAGCAAGTTTTACTGCTTCTTTAGATTCAGCTAAAGAAGTAATACCTTGGTTAGAACTAGTCCACTTACCTAATCCTTCCCAGTTACCTAAACCTGGGTAAGCTGCTAAGTAATAAACAGACCAAATAAATGTTGCAAAGAACATGTAAGTCC
>NZ_JBEOPC010000738.1:0-265 GCF_040309765.1 Psychrobacter sp. TB20-MNA-CIBAN-0197 | reverse complement strand
ACTGCAAGGAGCGCAAGACCTTCGGCAACGCGCTGATCGACAACCAGGTGATCCACTTCCGTCTCGCCGAATTGCAGACCGAAATCGAATGCCTGCGCGCGCTGGTCTATCAGGCCACCGAGCAGTACATCAAAGGTCAGGACGTCACGCGCCTGGCGTCGATGGCCAAGCTCAAGGCCGGACGCTTGGGCCGGGAAGTCAGCGACAGCTGCCTGCAATATTGGGGCGGTATGGGCTTCATGTGGGACAACCCGGTGGCCCGTGC
>NZ_JBEOPC010000737.1:0-265 GCF_040309765.1 Psychrobacter sp. TB20-MNA-CIBAN-0197 | reverse complement strand
GGCCTAGACAAAAAACAGTATCTGCTAGCGCTCGAAGGCGTGAAGTGCAAGAGGTAAAATTCCGCTTAGGGCGTGATGAACATTCAAATGTGGCACTGGCGGCGGCTATTTTTCAGTCAATACGCAGTGAAATTTTCGAATCCTAGTCATTCTAGGATAGACAATTTCACCATGTATTGGCAAAAAAGATCCCCGCCCCAAAGGGCTGATGCTAAAATCACCCCAAACGGTGTTGTAAACCTAGCTAAGGCCTCGAAATTATCGT
>NZ_JBEOPC010000736.1:0-265 GCF_040309765.1 Psychrobacter sp. TB20-MNA-CIBAN-0197 | reverse complement strand
GTATAGAGGTTGACCGGCGGGTTCAGCAACAGGACTTTCTTGAAATTGAAGCTGCGGCGGGTCTCGTCCAGATGCGCGACGAACGCGGCATCAAGGGCGCCGAGGCTGTAACCGGTCAGATAGTACTCGGTGACCGGCAGTTTCGGGTTCTGCGCCCGCACGGCCTGCATCACCCGATACATGTCTTCGGCATCTTCCTTGGTCACGCCCGGGGTGGCGAAACGCGAGGCGGCGCTGATGAAGTCGAAGCTGGTCGGCGACGACA
>NZ_JBEOPC010000735.1:0-265 GCF_040309765.1 Psychrobacter sp. TB20-MNA-CIBAN-0197 | reverse complement strand
CCACAGCGGCGCCGAGGTCATGACCCTGCTCGACGAACTCGCCGATCAGGGTCATGTGGTGATCCTCATCACCCACGACCGCGAAGTGGCGCAACGGGCCAAACGCATCATCGAAATCCGTGACGGCCTGATCATCAGCGACAGCGCCGAGCACGCGTGCGCGCCGCCTGTGGCCAATCCCGGCGCGTTGCAAGCGGTCGACCTGCGCCAGCGCCTGAGCAACGGCAGCAGCCAGACCGGCGCCTGGAAAGGTGAACTGCTCGAC
>NZ_JBEOPC010000734.1:0-266 GCF_040309765.1 Psychrobacter sp. TB20-MNA-CIBAN-0197 | reverse complement strand
GCGCGATGGTCTGCGCTTCGTCGGTCAGATGCTGCGGCGCGCCGACCCATTGGCGGATATCGTTTTTGCTCTGCAACTGCATCAGGCCGCCGACGCAGAAGGCGATCAGCACGGCCAGCAGCGCGGGCGTGCGAATGCAACCGAGCAGCGCCTCACGCAGATGAATCAGGCGTTCGGCCAGGCGCAGCGGCCATTGCGCCGGGCGCAGTTGGACATTTTTCAGCAGCGCCGGCAGCAGGCAGACCGCCGACAGATAGGCACCGAGC
>NZ_JBEOPC010000733.1:0-266 GCF_040309765.1 Psychrobacter sp. TB20-MNA-CIBAN-0197 | reverse complement strand
ACCTTGAAGATTTATACGTAAGCCCAGATAGCCGTGGCAATGGTGCAGGTAAAGCCATTATGAAGCACTTAGCTAATAAGGCGATTAGTAATGACTGTGGTCGTTTTGAATGGGTAGTGCTTGATTGGAATAAACCCGCTATCGATTTTTACAATAGCATTGGTGCAAAGCCTCAAAACGAATGGATAATATATCGCTTAACAGGGCAGGAATTACTAGACTTCGCTAAGTAGTTAATGAAAATCATTTGCATTTAGGTTTGTGGG
>NZ_JBEOPC010000732.1:0-266 GCF_040309765.1 Psychrobacter sp. TB20-MNA-CIBAN-0197 | reverse complement strand
ACGCTATACCGACAAAGTTAAAAAGGAGCTGCAGAATTCCCAGAGCGAAGGCTACGCGTTCCGCCGCAACGCGACGCTGGCGATCACTCAGCGCCAGATGCAAAGCGCCGCGCTGGAATGCCAGCTGCAAGGACATATCGCCAGCAGCGACCTGCAATGGCTCCAGCAAAGCATCACCAGCATGGATCAAACGTCGGGGCAGACGCGGACGAAGTACCCGATCCACCGGTTGATGATCGACGGCGAATGGGTGATCGATACCTGGC
>NZ_JBEOPC010000731.1:0-266 GCF_040309765.1 Psychrobacter sp. TB20-MNA-CIBAN-0197 | reverse complement strand
GCCCAAATGCGTACACACGCCTTCAACAACCAACACAGCTGGTTCTAAAGAGCGCGTAGGATTCGCACAGTATTCAGGTTGTAATGATGCACTAGAGTCAGGGTCAGACAGCATTGGCTTGACTGACTCTAATCCTGCGATCATCTCTTCGGTGCGCTTAACCACATAAATAGGTTTACCACGATATTTGATGACAATCATTTGTCCATCTTCGATAGAACCGATATCTTGGGTAACAGCCGCCCCTGCAGCTTCAGCTTTTGCGC
>NZ_JBEOPC010000730.1:0-266 GCF_040309765.1 Psychrobacter sp. TB20-MNA-CIBAN-0197 | reverse complement strand
CAACATAGCCAAGCAATACAAACTGCACAGACTAAGCAGCTAGAAATTAAAACGACCATGCAAGACGCACGCACCGAGCTTAACGATTTAACAACCGAGAAGCTTGATGAAACCTATAAGCAACTCAGTGAGCAAAAAACTCAGTACTTTGCAGTACAAACACAGCTGCGTACCTTACAAGAAAAAGTAAATCAACAGCTTAATGCTTTAAAAACCGAGCAACACGCACAGCAGCAATTACAAAACCAGCATGTTGAGTTAACTAA
>NZ_JBEOPC010000729.1:0-266 GCF_040309765.1 Psychrobacter sp. TB20-MNA-CIBAN-0197 | reverse complement strand
CTGTATGGCTTTCTTCTTACAGCCTCGGTTAATATTCCTCCCTCACCGTAACCTACATACCCTGGAGGAGAGCCAAGTAATAAAGAAACTTTATGTTCTTCTTTAAACTCTGACATGTTAATTACCGTGACGTTTTCTTCACTACCATACACTTCTTGGGCTAGCGAAAGTGCAGTTTCTGTTTTACCCACACCGCTTGGCCCTGCTAACATAAATATACCGTTAGGACGGCTTTCATCTGCTAGCTGAGCACGAGATGTTTGAAC
>NZ_JBEOPC010000728.1:0-266 GCF_040309765.1 Psychrobacter sp. TB20-MNA-CIBAN-0197 | reverse complement strand
ATACTTAAAAATGAAATAACGGCTACGGTCATAAAGCCGATTCCTCCAATTTGAATAAGTACCATAACAACACATTGCCCAAATGTGGTTAGCGCAGTGCCTGTATCAATAACAACTAAGCCTGTAACTGTAACCGCAGAGGATGCAGTAAAAAAAGCTTGAATAAAGCTAAGCGATTCAACACTTGCAAAAGGTAATAGTAATAAGCAAGTGCCTAAAATAATGAGAGCAAAAAAACCAGCAGTTAAAATTAAAGGGGGGTTAAC
>NZ_JBEOPC010000727.1:0-266 GCF_040309765.1 Psychrobacter sp. TB20-MNA-CIBAN-0197 | reverse complement strand
GCCAGATAGAATAGTTTCATAATTAGAAAAGGGGAGTTGCCTAACGTACAGCCTCCCTTTTTTATTGCAATAGGATAGAGGAGCCAGAGCTAATATTTCATTTTTACCAACATCAAACGCAGTTTTACATATCCGGTCTTAAAAAATATCACGTCATCTTATAGTATTGACTCATAAAGCACGAACGAACAAGCAGCAGATTACATGCTGGACAGTGGCAATAAAATCAGGCGTGCTAACGTATATTATAATTTTAAGGTCAGGGA
>NZ_JBEOPC010000726.1:0-266 GCF_040309765.1 Psychrobacter sp. TB20-MNA-CIBAN-0197 | reverse complement strand
CCGTCTCGATGGCAAGCAGGATGAGTACCTGTTGCTGCCGGCGGAATACGACCTGGAAAACTGCGGCGTGTTCTCGGTGGAAACCGTCACTGGCTGGAAGCCCGGCGGTCTCGGTTATCAGGAGTACGTGCCGTTCGAATCCTTCGAGCACGACCCGAGTTTCGACGTGCCCAACAGCCGTCCGCATTACAGCATTCGCCAGCGTTCGTCTTTGCTGCATGACGGCCTCGACACTTACCTGAGCTTCGGCATCCGCCACACCGAAG
>NZ_JBEOPC010000725.1:0-266 GCF_040309765.1 Psychrobacter sp. TB20-MNA-CIBAN-0197 | reverse complement strand
ATATAATATTGAGCGGCAGCACCAAAGCAAGCGAAGCGCCGCATAGCAAAAGAGTCAGCTTAAAATAGTTTTTATAACCTACAGGCAATACACTTGAGAGTAACCATGCCAACCACGTATAAAAAAACACGGGTTCAAAAAAGCTATTTTGCGCCACACCAATAACGGTATAATTAAGTACAACTTGCAAAGGAAATAACACAAAGCTTGCTAATACCAAGCCTCCACAACTGCCAATAATAAAACGATTCCAGCGTGCATATGCC
>NZ_JBEOPC010000724.1:0-266 GCF_040309765.1 Psychrobacter sp. TB20-MNA-CIBAN-0197 | reverse complement strand
CAACAGCAACACCGATCTTGTTACCGTGCAGGTAGGTGCCGACAACGTCACCTTCTACGCGTACCAGACGACGGATGTTGACGTTCTCGCCGACTTTGGCAACCAGCGCTTCACGAGCCGATTCCTGAGCGGCGATCAGCGGAGCTGCGTCGGTCAGTTTTTCGTCGAAAGCTTTTTCTACGCTGGCAGCAACGAAGTTCTTGAAGTCGTCTTGCAGGGCCAGGAAGTCGGTCTGCGAGTTGACTTCCAGCAGCACGGCTGCCTTG
>NZ_JBEOPC010000723.1:0-266 GCF_040309765.1 Psychrobacter sp. TB20-MNA-CIBAN-0197 | reverse complement strand
CCCGACCATCGTCGGTCAGGCTCAGGCTGCGGGTGGTGCGGTTGAGCAGGCGGACCTGCAGACGTGATTCGAGCCGCACGATCGATTTACCGACGGCCGAGCGGGTCAGCCCGAGTTGCCTGGCCGCCGCCGTAAAACTTCCGGTATCCACCGAGGCGACGAAGGCGGCGATGTCGTTCAGGTTATGCAGTTCCATGTGGCCTCCGGGTTTGGCATTCAAGCGGCTTGGCACCGGTTATGGGGAACCCTATTCCCCAATCATGAGC
>NZ_JBEOPC010000722.1:0-266 GCF_040309765.1 Psychrobacter sp. TB20-MNA-CIBAN-0197 | reverse complement strand
GCACGAACAGATACCCGCGTTCGCCGGCCTTGTTCAGCAGGCCATGGCCCTTGGCGCGCATGCGCTGGCCGTTCTGGCTGCCGGCCGGGACCTTGAGGTTGATCTTGCCGGTCAGGGTCGGCACGGCCACTTCAGTGCCCAATGCCAATTCCCACGGAGCCAGGGGCAAGGTGATGATCAGGTTTTCGCCTTCGACATCGAATTTCGGGTGCGGCGCAAACCGGATGGTCAGGTACAGGTCGCCATTCGCCCCGCCACCGATACCC
>NZ_JBEOPC010000721.1:0-266 GCF_040309765.1 Psychrobacter sp. TB20-MNA-CIBAN-0197 | reverse complement strand
GCGCAATAACCTGAAAGAGGAGCAACACATGGGTTTTCTCGCCGGTAAGCGCGTACTGATCGTCGGTGTCGCCAGCAAGCTGTCCATCGCATCCGGCATCGCTGCCGCCATGCATCGCGAGGGCGCTGAGCTTGCCTTCACTTATCAGAACGACAAACTCAAGGGTCGCGTCGAAGAATTCGCACAAGGCTGGGGTTCGAGCCCTGAGCTGTGCTTCCCGTGCGACGTGGCCAGCGATGAAGAAATCGCCAAGGTCTTCGAAGAGC
>NZ_JBEOPC010000720.1:0-266 GCF_040309765.1 Psychrobacter sp. TB20-MNA-CIBAN-0197 | reverse complement strand
CAGCACATCTTGCAGACGCTGCACCGAAGCGCGGCGCCATGGCAGGGTCTTGTCGAACCAGCCGGGAATCACTCGATCGGTGAAGTGCGGATAGAGCACGATACCGTCGCCGCTGTAGGGCAGGTCGAGGTGGTAGTCGAGCAAACCGCCGTCACGGAACGTACCCGCGCCGGCGCCGGGCAAGTCGCGTACGCCTTCCATGACCATCGGGATCGATCCGGAAGCGAGCAGGGCCTGGCGCAGGTTGCCGGTGTTGAGGGCAACGA
>NZ_JBEOPC010000719.1:0-266 GCF_040309765.1 Psychrobacter sp. TB20-MNA-CIBAN-0197 | reverse complement strand
ATTAAATGTAATATCGCCAAAGGTGTCTTTTATCGCGCTTTGTAACTGGCTTCGATAAGAGTTAAGTATGCTAATTGGTTTAAATGTATCGTCTGATTTATCAAGCAACATACTAAATAGTTTATTTAACCCTGCAATACCGGGTAGATTTTCGGTGCCTGAGCGCATTCCACTTTCTTGACCGCCACCCGCTATAAAAGGTGTGTACGCACTGCCACTACGAATATATAAAAAGCCAATACCTTTAGGTGCGTAAAGCTTATGCC
>NZ_JBEOPC010000718.1:0-266 GCF_040309765.1 Psychrobacter sp. TB20-MNA-CIBAN-0197 | reverse complement strand
GGTTATTACGCAGCATTTAGGTGTCCTTACTAGATGCTGTCAATGGATGAACCGTTAGACTGTTGAGCAATAAATTAATGCTAATTTATATAAATACTTCTAGTCCGTTTAAGACTCAACAGTGACGCAAGTCGTCCATTTCACTCAAAGCAGAGGAGTTCTGTGATGTATACCAGCAATTTAAATAATTTAATCTTAAATAGCGACAGCTATAAAACCTCACATTGGGTGCAATATCCAAGCGGTAGTGAGTATCTATCCAGCTA
>NZ_JBEOPC010000717.1:0-266 GCF_040309765.1 Psychrobacter sp. TB20-MNA-CIBAN-0197 | reverse complement strand
CTTCGAGGCCCTGGCCGCTTTGTTGCAAATCAATCATGCCTTGTGCTCCAGCAATTTCAGTCCCACCCAGTAGCGGGCGAATTGATACGCGCAACGTCCGTTGCGATTACCGCGGCCGGTGGCCCAGCGCACGGCGAGGATGTCCAGTGCTTCGTCGCGCTGCCAGCTCAGGCCGGCCTTGGCGGCCAACTGGCCGATCCAGTGCTCGACGACGTTGAGAAAATGTTCCTGGGTAAACGGGTAGAACGACAGCCACAGACCGAAAC
>NZ_JBEOPC010000716.1:0-266 GCF_040309765.1 Psychrobacter sp. TB20-MNA-CIBAN-0197 | reverse complement strand
AACCATGACCCTGCTAACTTGCCTGACTTTTCTGATGATTGTCATCCTGTCCAAATGTTTCATACGCATCAAAATGACATCACTAAGCACAGCTTGGTGTCAAAACAACTACTACAAACAGTTCGTGATTTAGGATTGAATGTAGATGCTGATTCAATAGATCTGATAACAATTGCTACCGCCGTTACCGCTGCTGATACATTTGAATTAAGGGATAATGCAGAAAATGCATGGGCTAGAAAAATGCATTTGCATGTTCCTGTAAC
>NZ_JBEOPC010000715.1:0-266 GCF_040309765.1 Psychrobacter sp. TB20-MNA-CIBAN-0197 | reverse complement strand
CAATAGAACCCGCCCCCAAGGCGCACAAGCCGGCGGATTCTGGCGCAGCTGTAGGCAAAGGCGCAAGGATGTGTAGCCTAGGAGCGTGACTGGAGATGTCTTTTTAAACATTTGTGTTTATGAGGCGCAATTGCGCCAAGGTGGGCGGACAGATGCGTCCCGTATCGGACTGTTGAGCTTATTTTTACGCATGCAAACGGCTGCTTTCGGCCATAAGCAGACTCTCAGCAGTGCTTGTTTTGGCCAGATGCGGATGCATTCAACCC
>NZ_JBEOPC010000714.1:0-267 GCF_040309765.1 Psychrobacter sp. TB20-MNA-CIBAN-0197 | reverse complement strand
ACTCTGATCTAAGTAATGCTTTGCCCACTCAGGGTAAGCTTGCTCTTGAGCGTTATTTTTAGCTTCCAGAATGTTATCAAGCCACAACTGCAAGCTAACACGTACTTGCCTAATAGCCGCAACTCGCGCTAATCGCTTTTGCCTTAACGTATTAAACTGTTTAATACCAACCAATACCAAAAGCGCCTGTTGAAATTGACTACTTAATAGCGCACGAATTTTAAATGTTTTCTCAATATCATTATTGACTACTTTAGAGCGGTTAAT
>NZ_JBEOPC010000713.1:0-267 GCF_040309765.1 Psychrobacter sp. TB20-MNA-CIBAN-0197 | reverse complement strand
CCGCAGATCGCCGCCACACGCCGTGCGCGGGCCGCATCATCGTGGGCCTCGTGCAGGCTGAGGATGGTTTTGCCGTTGTGGCGCAGATGAAAAGCCACGTCGAAGCGCGCCAGCGCCAGACGCTTGATCACTTCTTGCAGGTGATCGAACTCGGTTTTTTCGGTCTTGAGGAATTTGCGCCGGGCCGGGGTGTTGAAGAACAGGTCGCGGACTTCCACCGAAGTGCCGACCGGATGCGCCGCCGGCTGCACGCGCGGCGCCATGTCC
>NZ_JBEOPC010000712.1:0-267 GCF_040309765.1 Psychrobacter sp. TB20-MNA-CIBAN-0197 | reverse complement strand
GCATGGACAGAAGTTGGCGGTGATTTGCTAACAATTGAATGTGCGGCAGTGCCAGGTAAAGGCAAGTTAAGTTACACCGGTTCTCTTGGCGATGTAATGCAAGAGTCGATTCAAGCGGCAATGACGGTTGTGCGTAATCGAGCAGATACTTTCAGTATTAACAGCGACTTTTACGAAAAGCGTGATATTCACGTACACGTACCTGAGGGCGCAACACCAAAAGATGGTCCTAGTGCGGGCGCAGCAATGGTAACGGGTCTTGTATCT
>NZ_JBEOPC010000711.1:0-267 GCF_040309765.1 Psychrobacter sp. TB20-MNA-CIBAN-0197 | reverse complement strand
ATGCAGTATCACTACAGCCAAACTCTGGTGCACAAGGTGAATACGCAGGCTTAATCGCGATTCGTAAATACCACGAGTCACGCGGCGATGCACACCGTAATGTATGTTTAATCCCAAGCTCTGCGCACGGTACTAACCCTGCATCAGCGCAAATGGCAAGCATGAAAATTGTAGTAGTTAACTGCGACAAAAACGGTAACGTAGACATGGTTGACCTTAAAGCGAAAGCTGAAGAGGTTGCTGAAAACTTATCGTGCATCATGATCA
>NZ_JBEOPC010000710.1:0-267 GCF_040309765.1 Psychrobacter sp. TB20-MNA-CIBAN-0197 | reverse complement strand
AAATGGCCTTTCATGATGCGCATCAGCATCACGAACAGGATGATCGTGCCGATGGTCACGTGGGCGCCATGGAAGCCGGTAAGCATGAAGAACGTCGCACCGTAGATGCCCGAACCGAGGGTCAGCCCCAGCTCTTGGTAGGCGTGGATGTATTCCTCGGCCTGGAAACCGAGGAACGCGATGCCCAGCAGCACGGTGATCGCCAGCCACAGTTTCAGCGCGCCGCGATGGCCTTTCTTCAGCGCATGGTGGGCGATGGTGATGGTC
>NZ_JBEOPC010000709.1:0-267 GCF_040309765.1 Psychrobacter sp. TB20-MNA-CIBAN-0197 | reverse complement strand
GGCCTTCGCGGATCGCCTTGATCACCGGAATGCCACCGGCCACCGCTGCTTCGAATGCCACGATCACGCCTTTCTCGCGTGCCTTGGCGAAAATCTCATTACCGTGAACGGCTATCAGCGCCTTGTTCGCGGTGACCACATGCTTGCCATTCTCGATGGCCTTGAGTACCAGCTCGCGGGCAACGGTGTAGCCGCCCATCAGCTCTATGACGATGTCGATCTCAGGGTTCGTGGCCACTTCGAAGACATCGTTGGTAATCGCAATAC
>NZ_JBEOPC010000708.1:0-267 GCF_040309765.1 Psychrobacter sp. TB20-MNA-CIBAN-0197 | reverse complement strand
CGACATAACTGCGCCGGTTAAAAACAGCACCGGTACTATTAAGTAAATAGGTAGGTAGTCGCCAACAAGCGATGCTACAAATACACCAGTACCCAACTCTTTTAAGCTTGCGCCAAGTGTAAGCGAAAGCAGTACAATGGCGACCAATGGCATTAATTCGCCCATACCTTTAAAGCCTGTATCAACTAATTGATGGTGCGTAAATTTACGCGAACCAATCATTAAAAAGTAAGCCACAACAATGGCTAAAACCGTTGCGTATAATAC
>NZ_JBEOPC010000707.1:0-267 GCF_040309765.1 Psychrobacter sp. TB20-MNA-CIBAN-0197 | reverse complement strand
CAGCTGTCGTTTGCTGAAGCGCGACTTGCGGGTCTGCAACTGGGCGATGAATTCATCGTGCAGCATCCGCGCAGTGGTTTCCGGAAACGCATCGACTTCGATCAGCAGGCGCCCCTGCATCTGGTCCAGGCGCACCGACAGTGCTTCCTCGTAACTGCGATTGCAGATGATCAAGCGCCCGTGCAGATCACGGACAAACACCGGATCCGGCATCGAATCGATCAGGGCGTGCTGAAAGGCCAGTTGATCACCCAGCTCCTTTTCCGC
>NZ_JBEOPC010000706.1:0-267 GCF_040309765.1 Psychrobacter sp. TB20-MNA-CIBAN-0197 | reverse complement strand
AATTGATACTATCAGAGACATCTAACTTCAAGCTTTTTTACTACAACGATGTGGTTGAAAAGAAAAACTGGCGGAAGACAGCCGGAGTCGAACCTGCCCGGGAACGGATGCCGTCCCCAACCGGGTTTGAAGCCCGGCCGCGCCACCGGGCGCGATTGTCTTCCTGAACTCAGGGTGCGCAGGCGTCAGCCAGCGCGTTGTCGGGGCGGATCTGGCGGGATTCGCCGAGGCGGCGGGTCAGGCCGAGTCGGTCGAAATATTCCAGAT
>NZ_JBEOPC010000705.1:0-267 GCF_040309765.1 Psychrobacter sp. TB20-MNA-CIBAN-0197 | reverse complement strand
CTATTGTTGAGCAAATTGATACCATTTTACCGCAAACTCAATGCGGCCAATGTGGCTACCCTGGCTGTAGGCCATACGCCGAAGCGATTGCCAATGGCGACGAAATAAACAAATGCCCACCTGGCGGCGAAGCTACTATGAAAAAGCTCGCCGAATTAATGGGCGTTGATCCCAAGCCCTTAGCTGGCGGAGAGCAAGCTGAACCAATTAAAACTGTGGCATATATTCGCGAAGACGAATGCATTGGCTGTACCAAGTGTATACAAG
>NZ_JBEOPC010000704.1:0-267 GCF_040309765.1 Psychrobacter sp. TB20-MNA-CIBAN-0197 | reverse complement strand
CACTGCTTTCATGGTGTTTTCCTTAATCTGTTTTGTTATACCGAAAATGGGTATTGAATAGCTTCGTGACACTCATAACCTGTCACTTCAAAGTCATCGCGTGTTACCCAGGTTTCTATATCGTTTAGTGATTTAATGTTTGGATTAATTTTTAACTGCGGCGATGCAAATGGCTCGCGTTTTAACTGCACATCGCGCATTAGCTCAAGCTGGTTTTCATAAATATGCGCGTTGGTAATTTTATGATACGCCTTACCCGCTTTATGC
>NZ_JBEOPC010000703.1:0-267 GCF_040309765.1 Psychrobacter sp. TB20-MNA-CIBAN-0197 | reverse complement strand
CTCTTGTAGCTCTTTATTCATAGGTGCTGGTGTTAGGCCATATTCACCTTTTAATACGCCAGCTGTTTCTTTAGTAATTGTTTTATAGCGCTCACCCGTTAGAACATTAAGTACCGCTTGAGTGCCTACAATTTGCGACGTTGGTGTAACAAGCGGTAAAAAGCCTAAATCTTCTCGTACACGTGGGATCTCAAGTAAAACTTCATTAAGCTTATCTGCTGCGCCTTGCTCTTTAAGCTGGTTTTCCATGTTAGTTAACATGCCACC
>NZ_JBEOPC010000702.1:0-267 GCF_040309765.1 Psychrobacter sp. TB20-MNA-CIBAN-0197 | reverse complement strand
AATAAAAACTATTTAGCAGGTGCTGCACATGCAAGTACGATTAATAGTGCATTTGAAAATACTGTAACTAACGAACTAATTAACTTAGGATTTGAATTTTGTAAAGGGGGTTTACAAAGTGAACTGGTATTTACAAAGCAGTCTTCAATCCATTTGCATTGGCTAATGTACGAAGTATTCCCTGGCTTTAAGCAACGCGGTTGGCAAGTAAGTGTAAGTAAAGTAACGAGCCCTAATCCACAATGTGAAGTGAGTTTACATGTACAC
>NZ_JBEOPC010000701.1:0-267 GCF_040309765.1 Psychrobacter sp. TB20-MNA-CIBAN-0197 | reverse complement strand
CCTTTTTAGTGTTAATTTCAATTCCTATTTCAATCGCTATCGCCTTAATGGTGATGTCTTGGATAGGTTTATCGGCAAACTTAATGTCGTTAGGTGGTATCGCTGTTGCTATTGGTATGTTGGTTGATGGCTCTGTTGTGATGGTTGAAAACATGTTCAAACACCTTAATAGACCTGATTCAACACATTACAAAAATGCGCAAGCGAGAACGTTAGGCACAGATGCTGATCCCCACGATGTAGAACATGATAAAGAAGGCATTCCTC
>NZ_JBEOPC010000700.1:0-267 GCF_040309765.1 Psychrobacter sp. TB20-MNA-CIBAN-0197 | reverse complement strand
CGCTTGATGAACACGGTAATATTATTGACCCGTTTAATGGCCAAACTGACTTACAAAATAAAACACTGCGCCACACCACTGAGGCATTTGTAGAAGACCCTGTTCGAGTACTGCGTATTGCCCGTTTTTTAGCGCGCTATGGCAGTGATTGGCGTATTCACCCAAGTACCTATGCATTAATGCGCGAGCTTAAAAATAAAGGTGAGCTAAATCATTTAGTATCTGAGCGCGTGTGGCTTGAAACTGAAAAAGCACTGGGTGAAAAGC
>NZ_JBEOPC010000699.1:0-267 GCF_040309765.1 Psychrobacter sp. TB20-MNA-CIBAN-0197 | reverse complement strand
GAGCCCCGAGCACCAAAAAATAAATAGTTATATGCAACAGCAAGTAAACAGCTGGTTAGCGAGTAACATTTAATAAACACAACGGGTTGATGGCTTGCATAAATATCAAGCAAAACAATGCATTTTGGCACGATATATGAAAATCTCTTTAAAACTACAGGTCAAATGACCTTTTTTAATATAAAATACTGCAAATTCTTGTATCAGTAGGTTTATATCATGGCAATTCACGTTATTTCTCACCCTCTTGTTCAACATAAACTAGGC
>NZ_JBEOPC010000698.1:0-267 GCF_040309765.1 Psychrobacter sp. TB20-MNA-CIBAN-0197 | reverse complement strand
CTGCTTACCTGTTGCACATTTTTAACCACTAAGTATAAGCTAGCTGGCAAGGTTAAGCTCAAACCCAGTACTGCAATAGTCATTAACGACGCTAGAGGTGTACGCCACATTTCACCTAAGCTATGTACGCCTTGGCGAAAAATATTAATAATAAAAAAATAACCGCCAGCAAATACTGTTTTTTTTTGTTTATCGTTACTATTTTGACGACTTTTAAAAAGTAAACTCATAATGCGCCCTCGGCTAACGGATCTTGAATCATACGAC
>NZ_JBEOPC010000697.1:0-267 GCF_040309765.1 Psychrobacter sp. TB20-MNA-CIBAN-0197 | reverse complement strand
AATCAGGTTTTACCGTTTGAAGAAGTAGACGGACGTTTTGGCTATTACGCTGGCGTACACTGGGATTACTTAAAAAAATCACAATTTCGAATTTATTATTACAACAATAACGGTGACCCAACCACACTTAATATTAGTACAGGGCAGTATGCTTGGGATACCCGCTTTACAAGCGCCGCTTGGCTTTATAAGTTTAATAATAAAACCCGCTTTATAGCACAGGTACTTAATGGTAAAACCGAAATGGGCGCTAATGCTTTAATAGAT
>NZ_JBEOPC010000696.1:0-267 GCF_040309765.1 Psychrobacter sp. TB20-MNA-CIBAN-0197 | reverse complement strand
GCTACGACCGACATGACAGGGAGGTGCGTGATGGAAGCGTTGATCCTGCGCAATTACCGTGACACCGACGCCACGGCAGTCAGCCAGCTGTTTCGCGAGGTCTATGGCGATCATTACGTGCAAAGCGACGTCTACCTGCCCTGCCTGATCAATCAGAACCACGCAGCCAAGCGCTGGCACTCACTGGTTGCGGTCGAGGGTGAACGGATTCTTGGCCATGCCACTTTGTATCGGCAGAGCGAAAGCTCGCACGATGCCGAACTGGCC
>NZ_JBEOPC010000695.1:0-267 GCF_040309765.1 Psychrobacter sp. TB20-MNA-CIBAN-0197 | reverse complement strand
GTCTAAACCCTCTTCTAATACGCAATCAACTGAAGAACGCCTTGCCGTCTTAGAGCGCGAGAATAAAGAGCTCAAGCGAACGAATGATATCCTGAGGCAAGCTGCCGCTTTTTTCGCCCAAGCGGAGCTCGACCGCAAACAGAAGTAATAGTGGATTTTATTGATGCTTGCAGAGAGCATTACGGTGTCGAGTCAATTTGCAAGGAATTGCCGATTGCACCATCAACGTATTATTCTCATAAACAGATACAAAGAGAGCCTGAGCGA
>NZ_JBEOPC010000694.1:0-267 GCF_040309765.1 Psychrobacter sp. TB20-MNA-CIBAN-0197 | reverse complement strand
AACAGGGCGAGCGCATCGTCCTGTGCGGCCCGTCGGGTTCCGGTAAATCGACCACGATTCGTTGCCTGAATCGTCTGGAAGAACACCAGCAGGGGCGCATCGTCGTCGATGGCGTGGAACTGACCAACGACCTCAAGCAGATCGAAGCGATCCGTCGCGAAGTCGGCATGGTGTTCCAGCACTTCAACCTGTTCCCGCACCTGACCATTCTGCAGAACTGCACCCTGGCGCCGATGTGGGTGCGCAAGATGCCCAAGCGCAAGGCCG
>NZ_JBEOPC010000693.1:0-267 GCF_040309765.1 Psychrobacter sp. TB20-MNA-CIBAN-0197 | reverse complement strand
GATTAATTGCTTCTTGAACAGATAAATCCCAATCAAGCACGCCAATTACCACTTGCGCAACGTAACTAATAATACGGCTTCCGCCAGGAGATCCGACAACCAAACGTAAACTTCCATCTTTATTAAATACCATTACTGGCGACATAGAGCTACGCGGGCGTTTACCAGCCTCTACACGGTTTGCTACAAGCTTGCCGTTTTTACGTGGCGATAACGAAAAGTCAGTTAGTTGGTTATTTAAAATAAAGCCATTAACCATAACCGTAG
>NZ_JBEOPC010000692.1:0-267 GCF_040309765.1 Psychrobacter sp. TB20-MNA-CIBAN-0197 | reverse complement strand
CGATTGAGGGTTTCGATGGCTTTGTCGTAGCGCTGTTGATCGATAAAACGCTGAGCAACCGACAGATTATCAAACTTGCCTTCGTTACTCGCGTTTTGCTGCGTAGGACGATGCTGATTGGCTCCAGAAGTGGTTGCTGGGGCATTGGCTGCCAAGTTTTTACCAGCCTGTATAGGCGCGCGTGCCGATGGTTTTTGCGCTTTATTTTTGCGCATTACCAAGACAGCTATTAGTAAAATAAGCACCAGTCCGGCGATGATATATAGC
>NZ_JBEOPC010000691.1:0-267 GCF_040309765.1 Psychrobacter sp. TB20-MNA-CIBAN-0197 | reverse complement strand
GTGCAGCCCCGCGTGACGGAAGTCGTTGCGGCGTTCGCGGTCGATCCGGTAGTCGATCGTCACGCCGTGCGCGTCGGTCAGCATCACGCAGTAGTCGGCGACGCGGATCATGTCGTGCAGCCGCGTCAGGCACTGGCCCGACGCGCGCAGGAAGGCTTCCTCCTTGTCGCGCACTTCGCGCAGTTCGGCCGCGGTCAGCACGCGCGGGCCGATCGACGAAGCGGGGTCGAGACGGTAGCGCTCCAGCGATCGTTGCCACGACGACAC
>NZ_JBEOPC010000690.1:0-267 GCF_040309765.1 Psychrobacter sp. TB20-MNA-CIBAN-0197 | reverse complement strand
ACCCAGGTGCTCAAGGCGGACATCGACGCAGAGCTGCCGTTTATCGAACTGCTGCGTCAGGTCAAACAGACGGCGCAGGAGGCGCAGGCGCATCAGGACTTGCCCTTCGAGCAACTGGTCGAAGCGCTGGAGCCGGGCCGCAGCCTCAGCCACAGTCCGCTGTTCCAAGTGATGTTCAACCACCAGGCCGAGCGCCGCGCGAGCGTCGCCACACGCCTGAACGGCCTGAACATCGAACCGCTGGAATGGCAGAGCCAGACCGCGCAA
>NZ_JBEOPC010000689.1:0-267 GCF_040309765.1 Psychrobacter sp. TB20-MNA-CIBAN-0197 | reverse complement strand
CTCTAGCTGTGGTTTAAATACTGATAGCGTCAAGGCAACTTTTATCAGTGCCGGTATTCCAACTATTTTTATGAAAGCAGAAGATTTTGGGTTTACGGGTACCGAACTGCAAGGTGATATCAACAGTAATAGCGAAACCTTGGCGAAGCTTGAGAAAATCCGTGCCAAAGGCGGCGTAGCGATGGGCATATTCAAAGACGTCAGTGAAGCACAAAGCAGTCAACATATTCCAAAGATTGCTTGGGTTGCTCCTGCGCAAAGCTATAC
>NZ_JBEOPC010000688.1:0-268 GCF_040309765.1 Psychrobacter sp. TB20-MNA-CIBAN-0197 | reverse complement strand
ATTACATATTATGATGTCTAAATACCATGCTAGATTTTTAATGCTAGGGCGTATCATCATCCATCTTGATATTCACATGGCGCTTGCCCAATGCTTGACCTTGCAAAATAGCTTTGGCAGCAGTTGCTTCTTGGGCAGTATCGAAGCCGCTAATATGGTACTTACGTGCATTGTCACTATCGACAATTTGTAGCTGTGCGCCGATGAGATTCACTTTATCGCCATCAAGCAGTTGAATATGCGCACGCTTACCGTGATTGTCATGAAC
>NZ_JBEOPC010000687.1:0-268 GCF_040309765.1 Psychrobacter sp. TB20-MNA-CIBAN-0197 | reverse complement strand
GAACTCATGCGCGTCCGCGACTTCACCGCGATCTTCTCCTCCAACGACCAGATGGCGCTCGGGCTCATGCACGCGATCCGCGACGCGGGCCAGGACGTTCCGCACGACGTCTCCATCGTCGGTTTCGACGACATCCCGGAGGCCGCCCACTTCTGGCCGCCCCTCACCACGGTCAAACAGGATTTCCCCGAACTGGGGCGGCGCTGCGTCGCCCAGCTCCTCGGCACCATGGACGACCAGGCCGCAGGCTACACCGGCAGGATCCAGC
>NZ_JBEOPC010000686.1:0-268 GCF_040309765.1 Psychrobacter sp. TB20-MNA-CIBAN-0197 | reverse complement strand
ACTAAAAAGCGACTTTTGTGTAGTGAGTTATAAATAAAGCGCTGTTTATCATCGCCAAGTAAGTAATCAACACGGTTAAATAATACGCCTTTAATTTTATGATGATCATGCAAGTAGGTAGCGAGCTCTGATACACTAATTTCATTTTCAAAGTCGCAATAGCAGTAATCTTTTATAAGTTCATCAAACATCATTTTTACTAACTGCCGGGTGTGGCTACCAGCTGCTATTAACCCGCTGGGTGATTGGCTCTGAGCATGATTAAAAG
>NZ_JBEOPC010000685.1:0-268 GCF_040309765.1 Psychrobacter sp. TB20-MNA-CIBAN-0197 | reverse complement strand
CCCTCCTCCAGCACCATCAGGCTTTTTTCCAACAGGATGATATCCGCCGCTTCCTTGGCGATGTCCACCGCGCTGTCGACGGAAATGCCGATGTCGGCGCTGCGCAGCGCCGGCGCGTCGTTGATGCCGTCGCCCATGAACCCGACCACATGGCCGTTGCCCTTGAGAATGCCGACGATGCGCTCTTTGTGCGATGGCGTCAGTCTGGCGAAGACGTTGGTCGTCTCAACCGCCACGGCCAGTTCGGCATCGCTCATGCGCTCAATGT
>NZ_JBEOPC010000684.1:0-268 GCF_040309765.1 Psychrobacter sp. TB20-MNA-CIBAN-0197 | reverse complement strand
AACCTGTCTTTCGCTCTACCACTGTCACGATAGCTTGTTTATGGTTTTGACCAATGATGGTGTCCGCTTCCCAATCACCGATGCGGGATCGCTCTTTTACTACATGAGGGCGCTCATGAATTGAGATCCTGTCATTAATACGCCCACGAGTCTCAGTGGTAAGCCTTTGACGATAGGGTTTGGCTTTGCGTCTTAAATACTGCCATAGCGTGCCGCCTTGCCTCTTATCCGTCCATAAGTAACGATAGATACTCGTGTGACTGACTCC
>NZ_JBEOPC010000683.1:0-268 GCF_040309765.1 Psychrobacter sp. TB20-MNA-CIBAN-0197 | reverse complement strand
CCCTAAAGCAGGGAGATATTTTAAACCACGGACATTATGACAGCGCGCATAAAAAAATAGAATCAATGCTGTTAGAGCTAGGTTATTTTGACGCTAAATGGCCTGCGCGTAAACTAGAAGTATCTTTGGGGAAACATAGCGCAGAAGTTACTTTTATTATTGAAACTGGGGTGCGTTATCAGTTTGGCGATATTGTAATTGCTAGCGATACACCTGCTGAAAAGTATATTCGTTCTTTAGCGCCTTTTGCCAAAGGGCAGCCTTATAA
>NZ_JBEOPC010000682.1:0-268 GCF_040309765.1 Psychrobacter sp. TB20-MNA-CIBAN-0197 | reverse complement strand
ATAGAGTAGAGCGTATCTCCTTTTTGTACTTTATAGCTAACCCCATTAATGTTAACAGTATGACCTAAATCATTAACATTATTATTTAAGCTACTAACAGGTGCAGGAACATGGCGAGAAGAGCAACCAAAGAGAAAAATACTAATAAATATAGTTATATACAGTAAACACTGTTTATTCATTGTATTTTTCCCCAAAATTAGAAAATTGATATTTTTAACGCTTAACGCAATAAAAAGTAAGCTAGCGCAATTAATACCACTAATCC
>NZ_JBEOPC010000681.1:0-268 GCF_040309765.1 Psychrobacter sp. TB20-MNA-CIBAN-0197 | reverse complement strand
ATGCTACAACATCACTCAAGACTTTTGAAACGACTGGCTCAGGACAAGTTGTTACTAATGATAATAGCGGTGTCGTAGAGCTTGCAACCAGTACGACTTATACGATCATTGAGCGCGTTACGAACAATCAAAACAATGGCGATATCATTGCCTACAATGCGGCTTACACTTGCAACAACGCTACGACTGGTAGTACGACCGTCATGCCTACTACTGCGATGACTTATAACGCGTCTGCCAAAACTCGCTCATTTACTATATCCAATGC
>NZ_JBEOPC010000680.1:0-268 GCF_040309765.1 Psychrobacter sp. TB20-MNA-CIBAN-0197 | reverse complement strand
AGGTAATGCCACGTGCAGCCATTGCTTGGCGGTTTAGCCAAATTTTCATGGCGTATTGGCGCTCACCACCAATACGCACGTTAGATACACCATCTACAACGGCTAAACGGTCAACGATAAAGCGCTGTGCGTAATCAGAGAGCTGTAACGAGTCCATTGTTTCGCTGTTTAATACAAACCATGCGATTGGGCTTTCATCACTATTTGACTTAGACACTTCTGGTGGGCGTACCTGATCGGGTAAACTATCAAGTGCACGTGCTACACG
>NZ_JBEOPC010000679.1:0-268 GCF_040309765.1 Psychrobacter sp. TB20-MNA-CIBAN-0197 | reverse complement strand
ATCAGTCGTGTACAGCGAGATGCCCAGCGAGGTGCTCAGGCTGACGGTGCCTTCTTCGTCCTGTTCGACGGAGAACAGCAGCAGTTCGCGGCGATCGGTCAGACCGGTGTCGCGGGCATACAGCATGGCGTGGTGCTTGATGGTGTAGGACTCGTCCGGGTTGACCACGTGTTCGGTCATTGGCACCAGTTCGGTCTGATGCAGTTCAGTGCCCCATTCGCGGGTGTATTCAACACCGTCGTGGTGGTAGGTCGGCAGACCGATCAGG
>NZ_JBEOPC010000678.1:0-268 GCF_040309765.1 Psychrobacter sp. TB20-MNA-CIBAN-0197 | reverse complement strand
GATTTTTAGGCATAAAACAAAAAACGGCCCACCAAACAAGTTGGTAGGCCGGTATAGCAAACTGGGGAGAAGCTATCAATTTGTTGCACCCTTTCAGATGCATCATCAACAGGATGTCCTACAGGATAGGACAGGCGGGACTTTAACAAAAGCACGCATTAAAATACAATCATATTCCTGTAAAATAGCTCGAATTGACGAACATATAACTATTTAATACAAATAGTTGCTTAAATTAACCTTATTTTAACTAAAGCTTGCATATAGC
>NZ_JBEOPC010000677.1:0-268 GCF_040309765.1 Psychrobacter sp. TB20-MNA-CIBAN-0197 | reverse complement strand
GAGCCTGATCAATCAAGTGCAGAGCCTGGGCAACGAGCCTACCCATTCCAGCCTCAGCGCTGATGCCAAACACCTGTTCGTCAGCAACTACTCGGTGATGGAAGATCCGGACGGCACCCTGGCGGTATTGCCGGTCGATGCCGACGGCCAGCTGAAACCGGTGGTGCAGATGAGCGGCCACCCGGCCAGCCGGGTCAATCCTGAGCGTCAGGCATCGAATCACGTGCACTCGACGGTGTCGTCGCCGGACGGGCGCTATGTGTTCTCC
>NZ_JBEOPC010000676.1:0-268 GCF_040309765.1 Psychrobacter sp. TB20-MNA-CIBAN-0197 | reverse complement strand
AAGCAGTTTTGTGCGTTGGATCATAATAGTCGTCACCAATTAAATCTTGATGAGTAGCTTGAATATCTTTTAAACGGATTAGTTGACTCATTGTTATATTCCTTTTTTGCGAGTTTATTTTTTATAATGTAATGGTTGATGTTGTTATTAATTTTTAGTAAAACCATATTTATTACAGTTAATGGTAAGCCAAATGAATAGCTTCCCTATCAACTTGTAGCTATCCTAACATCGTGATTTTTGATGAGATATATGAGCAAGGTAGCAA
>NZ_JBEOPC010000675.1:0-268 GCF_040309765.1 Psychrobacter sp. TB20-MNA-CIBAN-0197 | reverse complement strand
GCTATTGACAGTAGCCAAATACCAATGCTACCAATCCGATTGTCTATGCCTTCACCTGTTGCCCAGTGGCTGTCTTTGATCGCTTGATAGTCAAAGCTCATGTTTAGCGCGGTAAAGTAGTTGATTAAAAAGTAAAACAACACACCGGCGATGAGTGAGATTAGGATAATACTTTTGGTCTTGGTTTTTGAATCACTAATCGCCTTTGAAATTTGCGGTGTGGTCTCAAAACCAACATACGCCCACGGCATAACGGCTAAGATAGGTA
>NZ_JBEOPC010000674.1:0-268 GCF_040309765.1 Psychrobacter sp. TB20-MNA-CIBAN-0197 | reverse complement strand
AAATTAACAAACTCAAACAAAGTCCAATTCAAAGCAGTTTAACCATAAATAGCACCGCAAATGAGCCAAATAAAAGTGATGCTAGTTTAGCTATTGATGTTGAGCATTTAGGGTCTAAAAAATATAAAAACTCACAACAACAAGAGCAAATAGATATACTAGAGCGGCAATTAGGGGAGTTAAAATCAGAGCAAGCAGCAATAAAACAACAAATGGTTGAGCTGGTTATGAGTGAAATGAAAAGACGAGGCGATCACGACTATAATGT
>NZ_JBEOPC010000673.1:0-268 GCF_040309765.1 Psychrobacter sp. TB20-MNA-CIBAN-0197 | reverse complement strand
ATACCGAACGCATCGACGCCAGCGCTTTGCAGTGCCTCGAGCACGGCGTTGCCGGATTTCAGCGAAACCTCACGCTCGGCACTCAGGCCGCCGAAGAGCACGGCGACGCGGCCGAAGTCTTTCGGCGCGATGGTGGAGAACAGCTTGGCGTAGGCAGCAGTCATTTCAACTTCCCCTCGACCGGCGCCGCCACGGCGCCGGCGAACAATTCACTTTTCAACAGCTTCGGCGCGAGACCGCCGATATCACCAGCGCCCTGGCACAGCAG
>NZ_JBEOPC010000672.1:0-268 GCF_040309765.1 Psychrobacter sp. TB20-MNA-CIBAN-0197 | reverse complement strand
AGCTCAGGGCGTTCTGATTCAGTTTGCTCTACACTTACAAAGCTGCTTAATTGCGAATCTGATACTGTATCAATACTTGTTATAGCAACAGCTGATTGCTCACCTTGTAAATCAAAGCTACTGGCACGCACGGTAATTACTTTTTTACTGTCGAGTGATTTAACCGTGGCGATTGCATTACCTGCATAAATCGGACGTTTAAATGTATCGGCGTCCACTACTGCGATAATTTCAGAAATTTGCGCAACATCTAATAGCGCAGCAACAC
>NZ_JBEOPC010000671.1:0-268 GCF_040309765.1 Psychrobacter sp. TB20-MNA-CIBAN-0197 | reverse complement strand
GGCATGACCTGCTCCGGTACACTCATTGACACACGAGAACCCGGTACTGTGTCGAATCCGGCTTATGTACTGACCTCCGGACACTGCACACATCCGGAGATAGGCAATAACGAGGTCATCGTCAATCAGCCTGCAAAGGGTCGGGTGACGTTCAATTATTTTTTCGACACGCAACCGCACAGTCGCTCATATGCGGTAGGCCGGATTGGCTGGAGCACGCTACGTGGCCAAGACATCTCTATCGTTGAACTTGCCACCTCTCTGGAAC
>NZ_JBEOPC010000670.1:0-268 GCF_040309765.1 Psychrobacter sp. TB20-MNA-CIBAN-0197 | reverse complement strand
GCGATGATCAAAAGCAGCGGACTGAGCGCGATGATTGCCAGGAATGCCACGGTTTTCTCAACCAGACTCTTGCTCAGAGCAGCGGTGGGGCGGCTGGTCAGCGGGCTTTCGTTGAGGTAAATCGCCGGCAGGCCGTCCACGACTTTCACGGAGTGGTTGAGCAGGGTCAGGCTGTTCAAGTCCGGCACCCACACCACATCGACGTTGGCGCCGAGCAAATCGATATACATCGCTTCGATTTTCGCGGCTTCGCACAGCGGCAGGGTGA
>NZ_JBEOPC010000669.1:0-268 GCF_040309765.1 Psychrobacter sp. TB20-MNA-CIBAN-0197 | reverse complement strand
CCTGCCAATCGGCATTAATGCCAAAACTATCTACTTCGTCAAAGTCTTGGTTGTCGTCGTTAACTATTTCAACGCGGGTATAGCTTTGCGAAGTACGGTTAACCGCTGCGCCTATTACGGCATTACCGTCGAGCTGAGCGTTTGCATATGCAGCTGTTGGCCCGCCTAACTTAACCCTCAGGCCACGGGCAAACGACTCTTTATCAAAGCGCGATAAAAACGCATCACCTTTTAATTTAAAGTTATCTGCCGGTGCCCACTCTATGGC
>NZ_JBEOPC010000668.1:0-268 GCF_040309765.1 Psychrobacter sp. TB20-MNA-CIBAN-0197 | reverse complement strand
CATCAACAGTAGTTGCATCCACAGTGTAACTATTAGGAAAAATAGTTACTGTTGTATCGTTTACAAATAAATTGAAATCAGCTGAATCAATTGCATTTGGTGTTCCATCTGCAAAGTTGACATCTAAAAATGCTTCAAAGGCTTCTTCTGTTGCTGCTGGATAACCATAAACAGTAGGTACTGCTACACCAGTATCTACTGTAACTGTAGCCTCATCCTTTTTGTGATCACTAGCAATAATAGATTTGCCATTCACAATATTCATACC
>NZ_JBEOPC010000667.1:0-268 GCF_040309765.1 Psychrobacter sp. TB20-MNA-CIBAN-0197 | reverse complement strand
GATATAAATATTGAAACCCAAGTGGTTTGGCATAATCGCCCTTACGAAGCCATAATCGATACTGTAATTGATGAAAAGTACGATTTAGTAATTAAAGGCACACATCAACATGGTGCACTTAAATCAGTTATTTTTACCCCGACCGATTGGCACTTAGTACGCAAATGCCCAGCTCCGGTATTATTTGTAAAAGAAATGGCATGGCCAGCAAACGGTAATATTTTAGCTGCTGTAAATGCGGTTAGTGAAAACGAAGAACATGTAGCAC
>NZ_JBEOPC010000666.1:0-268 GCF_040309765.1 Psychrobacter sp. TB20-MNA-CIBAN-0197 | reverse complement strand
ATCTATTTGTCTTTTAAAAGGTGGTAGGGTGTCGAGCATGGCTTTACCGTATCGCTTAGTAACTAAGCGTCTATCGAGAATAGTAATACAGCCTTCATCACTCTCTTTTCGCAGCAGTCTACCACAGCTTTGTACCAATTTCTTTGCGGCATCTGGCACGGTAATCGTTAAAAACGGGTTACCACCTTTGCTTTGTACAAATTCTGCTTGCGCTTCTTCTATTGGCGAAGTAGGTACAGCAAACGGAATTTTAGTAATTATTAAGTTC
>NZ_JBEOPC010000665.1:0-269 GCF_040309765.1 Psychrobacter sp. TB20-MNA-CIBAN-0197 | reverse complement strand
CCTTTTCACTCAGCGCAGCTTCTTGATGCGTTCGCTTGGGCTGATCACGTCAGTCAGGCGGATGCCGAACTTCTCGTTGACCACCACTACTTCGCCGTGGGCGATCAAGGTGCCGTTGACCAGCACGTCGAGCGGCTCACCGGCCAGACGATCGAGCTCGATCACCGAACCCTGGTTGAGTTGCAGCAGGTTGCGGATGTTGATGTCGGTGCTGCCGACTTCCATCGAGATCGACACCGGAATGTCGAGGATCACGTCCAGGTTCGGAC
>NZ_JBEOPC010000664.1:0-269 GCF_040309765.1 Psychrobacter sp. TB20-MNA-CIBAN-0197 | reverse complement strand
AGTATGCTTAGTATAATTAGTTTTTTCATAATGTTTTCCTTAATAAGATATAGCAACCAACAACCATAGAATAATCACGGCATTAAAATAATTAGAGATTTACTATGTCCAATACTAGACAGTATCGGACTTTAACGTTATTCTGTAAGCCTATTATTTAATTGAATATTTATACATTATGCTTGTTGCTTTGGTTGATACGTTAAAACAATTAAGATATCAAATTGCCCATCTAGATGACGGTACTCTAAATTCAGAATACCCAGAAC
>NZ_JBEOPC010000663.1:0-269 GCF_040309765.1 Psychrobacter sp. TB20-MNA-CIBAN-0197 | reverse complement strand
GCTCTGGTGCATCAGCACGGCTATATTCAAAGCGTTTCATGAGCGGCCTCCTGTTGTAGCAGTTACTGTCTTGTTATTCGCTGAAGTCTTACCAAGTTGTGCCTCACTCGGTGGCGGTGACCAGATTCCTGTTACGCTTGAGTTTTGCACTACGTTGTCTGTTGTTTGAGTACTAGACTCTAAAACCTGACTCTCTGAAACTTGACTTTCAAGCACTTGTGAAATGGCTTTTATAATATTTGGATAAGCTGAGCAGCGGCAGATGTTAC
>NZ_JBEOPC010000662.1:0-269 GCF_040309765.1 Psychrobacter sp. TB20-MNA-CIBAN-0197 | reverse complement strand
GAATATAGGTCTATTAAACAAAAAATATAGACGTAAGATGCGAAGCTAAAAAGAGCTATATTATAACCTACCATTGTGACAAAAAGGTGAAAGGTGACAAAAAGGTGAAAGCAATAATAATCAAACAAGGAAGATGCTTATTCTAGAGTTCCACAAGTTATCTTTGTGATTTCACAAGTTATCGAGCCGCTTTTTCATCGATGCCTGATAGTCCAAAGCGTCGTCCCAGCTCATTCAACACCGCGTCCGACTCTATATCGAACCATGCC
>NZ_JBEOPC010000661.1:0-269 GCF_040309765.1 Psychrobacter sp. TB20-MNA-CIBAN-0197 | reverse complement strand
GCATACTATTTCTTTAAATCATGTATTTGATGATTATTTTACGTACTGGTATGTGCCAATTATTTTACTCGTTTTATTGCTGAGTGTTATTTTTACCGTTATTTTAAAGCTAAAAAATGTAAGTGCTCTCACAGAGCTAAAGCCTTTTTCGGGTTTATTTAAATTTCTTATTCCTCGTCAATTAATTAATGAGTATAACTCTTTAATTACCACGCTATTATTTCCAAGTAATCATAAAAAGGGTGTTAAAGCCTCTACACCTCAAACCC
>NZ_JBEOPC010000660.1:0-269 GCF_040309765.1 Psychrobacter sp. TB20-MNA-CIBAN-0197 | reverse complement strand
GCGCAACACCGACCAGGGCATATTGCACCGGGTGCACCGCCAGGCTCTTGAGCCCTTCGAAGAGGAAGAAACCGGCGAAGGTGAGGACGATGAACAGCAGCGCGTATTTGATCGCCCGGTCGCTCTTCAGGTACTGATCCACCGGGTCGATGAAGCTGACGCCGAAGCTGCGGCCGTTGAGTGCATCACAGTCGCCAGCGACGCAGCGCTCCATCGCCTCTTGCAGGTTGGTGGAGAAAAACGAGGTTTGCCAGTCGGCGCTGAAACCC
>NZ_JBEOPC010000659.1:0-269 GCF_040309765.1 Psychrobacter sp. TB20-MNA-CIBAN-0197 | reverse complement strand
CGGCCGCAGTGGCGACAAACACCGCGAGCGCCGCTGGCACCTGATCGTGCCGATGATCGCCGGTGCCATCGGCTTGAGCCTGGCAGCGCTGATGGGCGGCAATCCGACCTTGTCGATCCTCAGCCTGTGCCTGGCCGCCTCCGGCATTCTCTCCGCCACCTCGTTGTTCTGGATGCTGCCCACCACGCTGCTTGGCGGAGTGTCTGCGGCGGCCGGCATCGCCGCGGTCAACAGCTTCGCCAACCTCGCCGGGTTCTGCTCGCCTTATC
>NZ_JBEOPC010000658.1:0-269 GCF_040309765.1 Psychrobacter sp. TB20-MNA-CIBAN-0197 | reverse complement strand
ATGCTGAAAAGCTAGACGACGATCATTATCAAGTGATTTTGACCGTTAGCGTTACTGCAAAAAATGCAGAAGAAGCGGCATTTATCGCTGAGGTGCATCAAGCGGGTATTTTCTTGCTAAAAGACATTCCAGAAGATCAAATCGGTCAAATCCTAGGTGCTTATTGCCCGAACGTTTTGTTCCCGTATGCTCGTGAAGTCATCAGTGACATCGTTACCCGTGGTAGCTTCCCACAGTTATTGCTAGCGCCTGTTAACTTTGATCAAGCC
>NZ_JBEOPC010000657.1:0-269 GCF_040309765.1 Psychrobacter sp. TB20-MNA-CIBAN-0197 | reverse complement strand
CCTATATACTGAAAATCATAACCGAGTATTTCATCGCGCTCATTTGCTGCAAAGTTAGCAAGTTTTGCATCGCCATGAATCAGCGTTTTATACGCACAACTTTGTAGTTGCTCATCTATTTTATGTGCAGCATTTTTAATATCGGACTTTTTATCAAGGTTATCTTTTAGTTTATTAAACTCATCTGGGCGCGTGCTTAAATGCCAGTAGTTGCCTTGCTGCCATAACCCATCAGCGGGTTTACTTAAGTTAAACGCATGAAAGTGTGC
>NZ_JBEOPC010000656.1:0-269 GCF_040309765.1 Psychrobacter sp. TB20-MNA-CIBAN-0197 | reverse complement strand
ACTTTTTCTTTATTGACGGCTCAGATTATCTCGTTTGTTAAACAAAGTAAATAAGTTAAAAATACCTCCTAAGCCAAACAACTCGTCAATTGCTTGAAAGGCAATTTGATATTTTGTTTTATTGATACAACTAATGCAGCGCGAATGGGCGCTTGGAGAAATAATGATGACTAAGCAATTTTCAGGTAAAAAATTACTCGTTATTGGTGGCACTAGCGGAATGGGATTTGAAACGGCTCGTTTGATCTTAGAGCAAGGCGGACAAGCCG
>NZ_JBEOPC010000655.1:0-269 GCF_040309765.1 Psychrobacter sp. TB20-MNA-CIBAN-0197 | reverse complement strand
CCAAAAAGTGAAGGTATTACGGATATGAATCGATATGCCAACGTTGATAACGCTCAAACTCGTGTATTAAATCCGGATGAAAAAGACTGATTTCTTAGCAAGATATTTCTGAATATTATTAATCTGAGCATTATTAATATGAGTATAGTCAAGTTATCGAATGCTCGATGTGGAAGAAAGTTATTATAATAAGGATCGGTTATGAATAAGTCTAATGATACAGTTAACCATGATAACCATCAGCTCAAAGATGCAGATGATAATAATGG
>NZ_JBEOPC010000654.1:0-269 GCF_040309765.1 Psychrobacter sp. TB20-MNA-CIBAN-0197 | reverse complement strand
GTCTACGGTAATCGTCTGACCCTGCAACGCGATCGCTCCGACCGCATTCAGCGTCTGGACAACGGCGCCGGCCGCGCCCTGCTGTTGCGGTATGACCGCGCGCAACTGGTGGCAGTCGATTACCAAGTCTTTGTTCAGGGCGAGTGGACCACCGAACAAAACCTTGCCACCTACAGCTTCGATGCGCGGCAACGCCTGCTGGTCGCGACCAACGCGGTGGGCGACAGCGAACGCTACGACTACGACGATCACCACGTCATCCTCCAGCG
>NZ_JBEOPC010000653.1:0-269 GCF_040309765.1 Psychrobacter sp. TB20-MNA-CIBAN-0197 | reverse complement strand
ACTCCGGTCAGCTGTATGAAGTGGATATGCGCCTGCGGCCGTCCGGCGCTTCCGGGCTGTTGGTGAGCTCCCTCGGCGCATTCGCGCGCTATCAGGAAAACGAAGCCTGGACGTGGGAGCATCAGGCCTTGGTGCGCGCGCGGGTGCTGGTGGGCAGCCAGGATGTTGGCCAGGCTTTTGAAAAAGTCCGCGCGCAGGTGTTGGGCAAACCACGGGATCTGGCCAAACTGCAACAGGAAGTCAGCGAGATGCGCGCGAAGATGCGCGAC
>NZ_JBEOPC010000652.1:0-269 GCF_040309765.1 Psychrobacter sp. TB20-MNA-CIBAN-0197 | reverse complement strand
ATCTAAAGCACGATTTGAATTCCGCTGGGACGACCAGTTCAATCTGGCGCTCGACCCAGATACCGCCCGTGAGTTCCATGATGAAACCTTGCCTAAAGACGCGCATAAGACGGCGCACTTTTGCTCGATGTGTGGACCTAAATTTTGCTCGATGAAAATCACTCAAAACGTGCGGGATTATGCAGCAGGACTGGATAAAGATGCCGCTAATAAAAAATCAACTCCGAAATCGGATGATTCAATCAATGTAGGTCATGTTATTAAAGAGG
>NZ_JBEOPC010000651.1:0-269 GCF_040309765.1 Psychrobacter sp. TB20-MNA-CIBAN-0197 | reverse complement strand
GAGAAAGATAGCCTGAGGTATTGGGAAGCTCATTTATCTGATCGTTCAAGAGAATTTAAAGGCTGTAGCTTTTGGGAAGTCTGGCAAATACAGAAAGAGCAAAAAAATGTAGCGGCAAATCAAGAGCTCAAAAGTAGTTTAGCGTTAGAAACACTTGAACGAGAAAATGAGAGGATCATACAAGAAGCTATCAAGGCCAAACTAACAGCCTGTAAGACTAAGTCAGCTCAGTTAGCTAATATTACTGATAACAAGAGGTTGGCTAAAGA
>NZ_JBEOPC010000650.1:0-269 GCF_040309765.1 Psychrobacter sp. TB20-MNA-CIBAN-0197 | reverse complement strand
GCATAATGGCTTTAATTTTACTATTAGGTGCATACAACGCAGCAATCGACTTTTTATATTCAGCAGTAAACGTTTCGTTATGCTCAAGCTTACCAAACAAGCTTGTTAGCTTTAAAAATGCAGTTGGGTTAGCTTGGCTTTGCTGCGCGTATGCATTTAGCTCTTTGTACATCGCATCTTGAATTTCAAGCTTTTCGCCTTTTTCACTTACACCTTTATCGCTGTATAAACACCAAGTAGCAATGACAAGTGTTGCCAGTGACACATCT
>NZ_JBEOPC010000649.1:0-270 GCF_040309765.1 Psychrobacter sp. TB20-MNA-CIBAN-0197 | reverse complement strand
GCCTTGATGGCGCCCGAAGCACGCATGTCATCAATGGCTTTTTCGATGTCGCCGTCAGCCTTTTCCAGGGCTTTCTTGCAATCCATCATGCCTTCGCCGGTACGCTCGCGCAGTTCTTTGACCAACGCTGCAGTAATTGCTGCCATTGTCAAATTCCTCTTGGATAGGTTTTCAACCATTCCACCCGATCGAACGGGCGTTCAATTCTTCCCGAACCACCCATGTTGGCTGCCGCACATGACAAATACAGACGTGGGCGCCGACAAATGG
>NZ_JBEOPC010000648.1:0-270 GCF_040309765.1 Psychrobacter sp. TB20-MNA-CIBAN-0197 | reverse complement strand
GAGTAGGTTCATCCGCGCATCTCACTGGCAGCGTCGATATCGAGCGTGTGGAAGCGGCGATACAGTTGCAGCAGGATCGCCAGACCAATACTGGCCTCGGCTGCGGCAAGGCTGATCACCAGGATGAACATGATCTGTCCATCCGGCTGCGCCCAGCGGGCGCCCGCGACGATGAAGGCCAGGGCAGAGGCGTTCATCATCACTTCCAGACTCATCAACACGAACAAAATGTTGCGGCGGACCATCAGGCCGACCAGACCAAGGCAGAAC
>NZ_JBEOPC010000647.1:0-270 GCF_040309765.1 Psychrobacter sp. TB20-MNA-CIBAN-0197 | reverse complement strand
GCTCAGAAGGCGGATAAATGATTAAACTATCAATCGCACCCGACTCAAACAATAATGGCAACAATGGCACTAGATAGCCACCGGTAAACATCTTTTGCGTTTCATCATAAAGACGATGCGGTGATATTTGCTCAAGCAATGCCCAATTATCATCATGAAACTGCTGAGACAACTCTTCGTCAAACTCAAAGCCCAATTTGGCTTTGAAACGTAACGCGCGCAACAATCTTACCGGATCTTCTTCGATACGAACGGGTGCATGGCCTAATA
>NZ_JBEOPC010000646.1:0-270 GCF_040309765.1 Psychrobacter sp. TB20-MNA-CIBAN-0197 | reverse complement strand
GTATTGGCACTATCTGTTGCCGTGATAAGCGCCGTAAAAGCCTGACTGTCAACGGCTAATAGTGGCGTTAGTGCTGCCCGCTGCTCTTCATTCAAACCGCCCAATATTGGCAATTGCCACAATTCATCGATAGATGGCAATACTTGCTTGCGCCTCATTTCGGTCAACCCACGCATCTGCTCGCTAGTCACACCGTCCATCAGAGACGCCAGCAGTTCAGGACTGGCAGTATTGACATTGATAGGCACATAATAAGGAACGGCGCTAAGA
>NZ_JBEOPC010000645.1:0-270 GCF_040309765.1 Psychrobacter sp. TB20-MNA-CIBAN-0197 | reverse complement strand
ACTTAAATTTAAACATATGTTTAGCCTTTTAAAAGGCAGTAGCAAATGTAAAAAAAACGACATTTCATCATTCCAAGCATTGTGTACAGGGCTTTGCGCACGAGTAGGCACTGGTAATTTAGCCGGTGTGGCTGTGGCAATTTCACTTGGCGGCAGCGGTGCAATATTTTGGATGTGGGTAATAGCCATATTGGGTATGGCTACAGGCTTTGCTGAAAGCGTACTTGGGCAAGTATATAAAGTGCGAGATAGTGGCGGCGAGTTTAGAGG
>NZ_JBEOPC010000644.1:0-270 GCF_040309765.1 Psychrobacter sp. TB20-MNA-CIBAN-0197 | reverse complement strand
CATCTGCACGTTGAGCGTATTTAGTACTTTTATGAAGAGTGTTAGTAACGCTGTCCCCTTTGATCATGGGGGCAAGTTCTAATAACGAAAAAGGAATGGAATTTAACAAAATAGCAGCTCCTAAAAATGCATGCTAACAATGTATTACATCATTAGCATAAAACACTTAAATGGGTCTTCTATTAGGTCAATTCAAGTTACGCAGTGGTATTAGAGCAAAATAGGTATATGTTATTTTGCTCTAAGGTATTCAAGCAAGCTGTGCATCAC
>NZ_JBEOPC010000643.1:0-270 GCF_040309765.1 Psychrobacter sp. TB20-MNA-CIBAN-0197 | reverse complement strand
CCAATTACACGACCGGATGCAAATAGTGGCATGACAAAAACAGAACAAGGCATGGACTTGTTTTGGTTGTCTTTACCAACTTCAAAAAGTAAACTGGTTTCTAATTTTTCGTTATTTTCAATACATTTCTTTACCAACTGATGTTTGATCCATTCTAAATGCAAATCGCTAAGGTTTTGGCTCCTGCAATACATTCCTTTTAAATCAACCTCAGGCAGAAACTCTTCTTTAAGTTCTATAAGAAAAACGGTTCCATGACATGCTCCTGCA
>NZ_JBEOPC010000642.1:0-270 GCF_040309765.1 Psychrobacter sp. TB20-MNA-CIBAN-0197 | reverse complement strand
GGAGACACGTGGTATGAGCCGCTTAATCGTCTTGTCTAATCGGGTCAAAATGCCTGATAACAACCCAATGGCAGGTGGACTTGCAATAGCACTGCAAGACGTATTAAACGGAAAATCAGTCGTTTGGATGGGCTGGAATGGTGAAATTGTCGAGCGCTATAATGATGATTATACTAATGAATTTAATAGTATCAAACAAACTGCTTTATCAGGCGCTGATGCGCCGTGTGCCAATATATTCATCACTTATATGACCACTGCACTTACCAC
>NZ_JBEOPC010000641.1:0-270 GCF_040309765.1 Psychrobacter sp. TB20-MNA-CIBAN-0197 | reverse complement strand
GTGAAATATCATTGCTCATTGTTGTACCCTCATACCTTGGTAATTGCTGGAGTATGCGGCAAGTTTGCAAATATTTTAAACAAGTTATTTTTATCGTGAGGATAAAAAATTGGATATCGATTTATTAAAAACATTTGTTGAGGTAGTACGCACTCGTCACTTTGGCAAAGCGGCTGAAAACCTTTATATCACGCAGTCTGCAGTAAGCTTTAGAATTCGTCAATTAGAGCAAGGGCTTGGTGTTAATTTGTTTATTCGCCAGCGCAATAA
>NZ_JBEOPC010000640.1:0-270 GCF_040309765.1 Psychrobacter sp. TB20-MNA-CIBAN-0197 | reverse complement strand
CCTTAGAAAATTTAGCCCACAGAGGCTACACCGAAGGCTTTTTAAAGCGCCATGCGCACCAAGACTATCAAAATTATGAATACGGCCATTCGGTATCAACTAAACAACAGTTTGTTGGCGAAGTGCTGGGTAGAGATGCTAACGGCTTAGTTGATATTGATGTAAAAAATAAGTTTTGTGTTGGCCATTCATTAGAGTTAATGACCCCACTAGGTAATATTAGCTTTGTACTTGAGCAGATGGAAAATAAAAAGGGTGAAAGTATTAGCG
>NZ_JBEOPC010000639.1:0-270 GCF_040309765.1 Psychrobacter sp. TB20-MNA-CIBAN-0197 | reverse complement strand
GAAAGTATCACGGCTTTTGAATGCAATATTGTTATCATCACCTGCATTACCATCAATATTGATACCCACTTCATACTGATAGATTACATCAGTATTAGCAGTAATTGCTTCAGAACCTTTAAAACCAAGACGTGAAGAATATGAGTTGATTTGGACGGCGTCCATATCGTCATCAGTACGAGTCTCATCATCTAAATTAACGTAGTCCATACCGACGAATGCTTTACCATAAACGGTTGGTGCTGCATTGGCTGCAGATACAGATAGGGC
>NZ_JBEOPC010000638.1:0-270 GCF_040309765.1 Psychrobacter sp. TB20-MNA-CIBAN-0197 | reverse complement strand
GATAAATACAACGTGGCCGTTGATGATGCAATCGAGCAAGCTCAAACACTTGCCAGTGATGCTAAAACGCCCATGTATTTTGCAAGTAATAATAAGCTCCACGCTACTATTGCAGTAGCCGATCCAATTAAAGAGGATTCAGTTGAAGCTATTAAACGCCTGCAAGATAAAGGTACCCACCTAGTCATGCTAACAGGTGACAACAAAGCCACTGCACAAGCCGTTGCTAAACAAGTTGGTATTGATGACTTTATTGCAGAAGTAATGCCC
>NZ_JBEOPC010000637.1:0-270 GCF_040309765.1 Psychrobacter sp. TB20-MNA-CIBAN-0197 | reverse complement strand
AGAGTATGCTGAAAGTCGCTACTTTTTTTACTGCTATGTAGTTTAGAAAGCGCCGGTAAAATAACCGTCGCAATACCAATACCAAATAATCCCAGCGGAAATTCAATTAAGCGGTCTGAATAATAAAGCCACGCAATTGAACCCGTCATCAGTAATGACGCAATCATGGTATCGAGCAACAGATTAATTTGACTAATAGAGACACCAAACAAAGCCGGTAGCATAAGTTTTCGTACTTTTTTTACGTTTTCGTCTTGCCATGCCCAGCGC
>NZ_JBEOPC010000636.1:0-270 GCF_040309765.1 Psychrobacter sp. TB20-MNA-CIBAN-0197 | reverse complement strand
GACTGGGGCTACTGGCTGATGCTTGGCATCACCATGCTGTTCGGCTTCTGGCTGTGCGGCAAAGTCGCTGACGATTTGCGCGTGCACGACCACGAAGGCATCGTCTGGGACGAAATGGTCGGCATGTGGATCACCCTGTGGCTGGTGCCGGAAGGCTGGTACTGGTTGCTCGCGGGTTTTCTGGTGTTCCGCTTCTTCGATATTCTCAAGCCGTGGCCGATCCGCTGGATCGACAAGCACGTGCATGGCGGCGTCGGCATCATGCTCGAC
>NZ_JBEOPC010000635.1:0-270 GCF_040309765.1 Psychrobacter sp. TB20-MNA-CIBAN-0197 | reverse complement strand
CGCTTATCGAGTGCAGAGGAATATATATGCGCCTGATATTTAAGTGGCGGTAACATGGCTTGCAATCCATCTGGCAACAGCTCTATTGGTTGCACTCGTGATGAGCTGCGCGTTGCTTGCGTTACTTCGTAGTTTTGTGTTTTTTCTGTATCTTGAATAGCTTGATCAAAAGCTGTTTCTAGTAATGTTGGGTTCTTTGCAAGCGTAGGTCTTTTAGTTTTTTGTGCTGTAGAGCCTTGCGAATCGAGCGGTTTACCAAGCACTTTATAC
>NZ_JBEOPC010000634.1:0-270 GCF_040309765.1 Psychrobacter sp. TB20-MNA-CIBAN-0197 | reverse complement strand
GGTTTCCCCGGACCCGGTGCCCACATAGTTGAAGAGCATCATTTCGGTTTCTGGATCGAAGTCACCGCTTTTGTAGTGAGCGTACTCACCGCCGGGGCGCGGTTCGCCGACAGGAACCGATAGGTTCGAAGGTGCGTGGCCTCCTGGCATGATCGGCACATCGCCGTATGTCTGCCCGTCGAGCGGTCCCCCGATCAGACGGATGGGCATGTATCCCAAGTCTCCCGGTGCGAATTCGCTCAACTTCGCGCCCCGCTGACAGAACTCGAC
>NZ_JBEOPC010000633.1:0-270 GCF_040309765.1 Psychrobacter sp. TB20-MNA-CIBAN-0197 | reverse complement strand
ATAGGTAAGCCTTCGTCAGCCAACTAACTCCCCATCCTGCTTGACAAGCACGAGGCTCTGCCAATAACTGAGGTAAAAGCTGACCATAGTCGTCAGTGGGAGGCAAATCTGGCGGCAGACTATTGGGCTTCTGTAGAGATATGTGTTGTGGCGAACTGCTAGAGATGGACATCTTAATCCTCAAAGATAAAGTAAAAATTTTGCCTTAGTTTTACATATTGATGAAAAAAATCCCAACTTTATTTCATTAAATTTAATATAGTCAAAATA
>NZ_JBEOPC010000632.1:0-270 GCF_040309765.1 Psychrobacter sp. TB20-MNA-CIBAN-0197 | reverse complement strand
ATTATTGACGACACGCCATTTAATATTAATCCAGCTGGCTTTACTATTCATAGCGCAATTCACGAAGTACGCGACGATGCGCATTGTGTGATTCATTTGCACACGAAAGAAACCATAGCTGTTGCTACACAAAAAAATGGCTTATTGCCACTAAGTCAGTATTCCATGTTCTCTTTGCCGTCGCTTTCGTATCATGGTTACGAAGGGTTAGCGGTTAACGATGATGAACGAAAACGCTTACAAGATGATTTAGGCAATACTAACCATATG
>NZ_JBEOPC010000631.1:0-270 GCF_040309765.1 Psychrobacter sp. TB20-MNA-CIBAN-0197 | reverse complement strand
GCTTTGAACAAGTTTTTACTACCGCTTTCCAGCGTGACTCTAATTATAGCTTAACGGATTTTTTGACTGGCAGTGATAAAGCGACCCAACAACTATTACAGAAACTATCTACTCTACGCGTTACTCGTAATCTGTTAGTTTATGGCTTAGAAGATAAACAAGCTTATCAGTTACATATCACTCCATGGTTTGGGGCACACGGACAAGTTCATGGCTTTACCGTATTACTCAATAACGTCGATAAGCTCGTTAAACAAGCAGATGACCTAC
>NZ_JBEOPC010000630.1:0-270 GCF_040309765.1 Psychrobacter sp. TB20-MNA-CIBAN-0197 | reverse complement strand
CCATAACAAGCATTAACGTGTTCATAGCAAGGTTACTAATAAAGTAATCAATATAGTGTGGGTTATATAATTCAATAAACTGTGCTGTATCGCGGTAAATTATTTCATCGGGTACGCTAGATATAACAAGTAAGGTAATCACAGCCGACAACAAGGTAAATGCAAACCCTCTTTTTAAAAGTACGTTGCTATCACTTTCTAAATATTTAATAACAAACCAGCCAGATACACCGTAAACAAATAAAATATCACCGGCCCAAAGTAAAAAAC
>NZ_JBEOPC010000629.1:0-271 GCF_040309765.1 Psychrobacter sp. TB20-MNA-CIBAN-0197 | reverse complement strand
CAGATTTGAGATGTCAAAGGTATACCAGTAGCCCTCTAGCCAAACCTCTGCCCAAGCATGGCTGGCCATATGATTCTCTGTGTCATCGTATAGATAACCTGACACATAACGCGCTGGGATATGCTGATCCCTCAAGCAGCCTAAAAATACATGGGTATGGTCTTGTCACACACCAGCGCCGATATCAAAGGCTTCGGCTGCTGTCGTTCCCACGTGGGTGGCATCGTTGATATAAGGCATTTTGGTCAATAGCTCAGTCGCCATAGCTTTA
>NZ_JBEOPC010000628.1:0-271 GCF_040309765.1 Psychrobacter sp. TB20-MNA-CIBAN-0197 | reverse complement strand
CTACCTGTTCTGCCGCGAAGCGCAGTTCGACGACCATGGTGTACGCGCCACGCTGGTCACGCCGCAGGGCGAGCATCACCTGCGCAGTACGCTGCTTGGTCGTTTCAACCTGAGTAACGTGCTGGCCGCAGTCGGCGCCTTGCTCGGTCTGGATTACGCCCTCGACGAAATTCTCAAAGTGCTGCCGAAGCTCGAAGGCCCGGCCGGGCGCATGCAGCGTCTGGGTGGTGGTACGCAGCCGCTGGTGGTGGTCGATTACGCCCATACGCCC
>NZ_JBEOPC010000627.1:0-271 GCF_040309765.1 Psychrobacter sp. TB20-MNA-CIBAN-0197 | reverse complement strand
CGGTATTGATTACCATACAGGTAGCTTTTTTAAACAGTATACCTCGGTGTTAAAACGTATTATTAGATATTCGTTCAAGTAAATTATTTACCTTTAAGAATCGGCTAGTGCAACTGTATTAGCCGATTTTTTTGTTTATAGCACCCAAAGCGGTTGATTACTAAACAGCACTTGCAAAAAATTCTCATAGTTAATTAAAAAAGCCTTACTTTAGCTATGGTTAAATAGCGTGTGATTGTCATACAATGGAGGGAAATAGACCACACAAGAG
>NZ_JBEOPC010000626.1:0-271 GCF_040309765.1 Psychrobacter sp. TB20-MNA-CIBAN-0197 | reverse complement strand
AGTTCATCCTTGGCAAGATCGGTTCGGCGTTCCTGCCGCGCAAAGACGCTGAGCAGGAAACTTCCGACCTGTGCGTGGAAGCGGCGAATGCGCTGTTCGCCAGCAATCCTGAACTGAAGCGTGAATCGATCGACGCGTTGATTGTCGTCACGCAAAACGGTGACGAAGAAGGCCTGCCGCACACAGCAGCAATCGTCCAGGACAAACTCGGCCTGCCGACCAATGTCGCAGCGTTCGATATCTCTTTGGGCTGCTCCGGTTACGTCTACGG
>NZ_JBEOPC010000625.1:0-271 GCF_040309765.1 Psychrobacter sp. TB20-MNA-CIBAN-0197 | reverse complement strand
ATCATTTCCCGAGCTGGTTCGCGACTATTTTCCATTCGGGCATCAGTTCGTCGGCAATCATGGCGATCCTGCTCAACCTGGCGTTCAACCACTTCACGACCGGCAACTCGGATCAACAGTCGGTGTTCGCCGCAGCCGAAGAGCGCACCCTGCGTTATCGCGATCTGGCCGCGCTGCGTGAAGGCGATTACTTCAGCGACGGCAAGCTGCATGACTGCGATGGCAAGGAAGTGCCGGTGATCGAGCCGGATGACCACGACCATGGCCACGG
>NZ_JBEOPC010000624.1:0-271 GCF_040309765.1 Psychrobacter sp. TB20-MNA-CIBAN-0197 | reverse complement strand
GAAATGGCCCGCGCCGAATTCGCCCCGCTGGGCATGGGCCACGCGATCCCGATCGCCGGCGCCCACGGCCGTGGCATCACGCAATTGCTGGAAGCCGCTCTGAGCGAATTCCCGCGCGATGATGACGAGCCGGCTGAAGGTGAAGAGGAAGAAGTCGTTGCCGAAGGCGAGGAAGCCAAGCGCATTCCTGGTCCGAGCGAAAAAGACGGGATCAAGATCGCCATCATCGGTCGTCCGAACGTCGGCAAGTCGACCCTGGTCAACCGCATGC
>NZ_JBEOPC010000623.1:0-271 GCF_040309765.1 Psychrobacter sp. TB20-MNA-CIBAN-0197 | reverse complement strand
GCACTGCATCACGTGCTGCAAGAATTGACGATTTTGGCATATGCCCCATTACATCAAATCTAAAGCTGTCGTAACCAAATTCGCGTGCCAAAATAACTAATGAATCGCTAACAAACTTATCCATCATTACATGCTCTGTGGCTGTATTTTCACAACACGTTGAGCGCTCTATTTCACCACTTACTTCGTTATAACGGTGATAGTAACCCGGTACTAGTTTGTCAAATACCGACTTATCCCAAATACCCGACGATGTTGTATGGTTATAAAC
>NZ_JBEOPC010000622.1:0-271 GCF_040309765.1 Psychrobacter sp. TB20-MNA-CIBAN-0197 | reverse complement strand
GATTTCCAGACCGTGCGCCTGACGCAGCAGGCGCGCCGCCAGACCACCGCCGAACAGTCGACGGCGCAAGCGCGGCCGCGACTGGCCGACCAGCAACAGACTGGCGCGGCGCTCGGCGGCGTGTTGAATCAGAGTTTTCGCCACTTCGCCGGCACGCAACAGCACCACTTCGCCACCAAGGCGTTCGGCCAGTTGCTGGGCGCTTTGCAAACGCAACCGCGATTGCTCGTCACGGGCACTGCCGTTGTCGACATGCACCAGACTCCACGGC
>NZ_JBEOPC010000621.1:0-271 GCF_040309765.1 Psychrobacter sp. TB20-MNA-CIBAN-0197 | reverse complement strand
AGCCGGTAGTGGCCGCCTATAAAAAGCTGCTCGGCGTACAAAGCGATCTTGAAGGCGCGCAGGCGCTGCTCAAGGACAACGACCCGGACATGCGCGAAATGGCCGTGGAAGAAGTTCGCGAAGCCAAGGAGTTGCTGGTCACGCTGGAATCCGATCTGCAGCGCATGCTGCTGCCTAAAGATCCGAATGACGGGCGCAACGTCTTCCTCGAAATTCGCGCCGGCACCGGTGGCGACGAGGCGGCGATCTTCTCCGGCGACCTGTTCCGCAT
>NZ_JBEOPC010000620.1:0-271 GCF_040309765.1 Psychrobacter sp. TB20-MNA-CIBAN-0197 | reverse complement strand
ACACCGGTCAGGCCAAACATCAAAGCGCCAATATGCAGAGCGCCGAGGGCGGTACGCGGAGTCATTGCATTCCTTTTTTCAGGTTCAACTTCATGGGGCCATTGAACCGTGTCTCGGCCTGCAAGTCTGTCGGCAGGCTATCGTCTTTTGTCGCAGGAATCGCGCCGAAGATGTCCGGGCGACGAGCCGAACTCACGTAGGACTGCGGCCGAGAACGCACTCTGCGAGCTGTAACCGACGCGACTGGCTACTTCACCAATCGGTAACGCAG
>NZ_JBEOPC010000619.1:0-271 GCF_040309765.1 Psychrobacter sp. TB20-MNA-CIBAN-0197 | reverse complement strand
CCAGGTGCGTATCGGCGTCAACGCTCCGAAAGAGGTTGCGGTGCACCGTGAGGAAATTTACCTGCGTATAAAGAAAGAGAAGGACGAAGAACCAAGCCATTAATTTTTATCGATTTTTATGTTTGCAAACGGGGAAGAAGCTGGTTAATATACGCCCCGTGTTGCGGAGAGCTGGCCGAGTGGCCGAAGGCGCTCCCCTGCTAAGGGAGTACACCTCAAAAGGGTGTCGGGGGTTCGAATCCCCCGTTCTCCGCCATTATTTGCTTAGTAC
>NZ_JBEOPC010000618.1:0-271 GCF_040309765.1 Psychrobacter sp. TB20-MNA-CIBAN-0197 | reverse complement strand
ATCAACGCAGCGCGCCCTGCGGAAATGCCCGTCACGCGCAGCGCCAACGCCACAGCGAGACCTTCCGGAATGTCCTGAATGGCGATCGCAGTGGTCAGCGGCAAGCCGATTTTCATGTCGCCGGTGGCGAAGCTGACGCCGATCGCCATGCCTTCCGGCAGGTTGTGCAGGGTGATCGCCAACACGAACAGCCAGACTCGATTGAAACGCTTGGCTTCGGGCCCGCGCCGGCCGCTTTTTTCATGTTCGTGAGGAACGAAGCGGTCAAGGC
>NZ_JBEOPC010000617.1:0-271 GCF_040309765.1 Psychrobacter sp. TB20-MNA-CIBAN-0197 | reverse complement strand
ACAAATGCCTGCGTCTGCTTGATCGCCAAGGCCAGCAACTGTGGCAATCGTCAGCCGACACAACCCTGCCCGTGACCGAACTGCGCCAGGGCGAACTGATCGGTGGCGACGTGCTCAAAACCCTGCTCCAAACCCTCGACGAGACGCAGATCAAAGCCTTGCTGGACGAGCCCTTCGCCGGACCGACGCCGTCCATCGAGGTCCGCAGCCAGAACCTGCGCAAGCAAGTGGCCGACCTCGCCAGACGCAACACAAGCGCGCTGTTCGAGTC
>NZ_JBEOPC010000616.1:0-271 GCF_040309765.1 Psychrobacter sp. TB20-MNA-CIBAN-0197 | reverse complement strand
AGATAAAAGACCCGTTATTTTCTACCTAATTTAATGACTACACCATACGCACCCTAAAGGGACTGCCAAATAGCTGATATTGTTAGGTTTATTGAAATTGAAGTGTTTGCAAAGTGCAAACAAAATCGTTCTTAGTTATTGATTTATAAAGAAAAAAGGTGTTTACAATCTGTAAACAGCCAAGTTGAAAAACAGTGAAAAATAGCCCTTTTTTACCGCCTTTTGCTGCAAAAATCACGCTTTCCTAACAAGCGAATTTATGGTGTAGTAA
>NZ_JBEOPC010000615.1:0-271 GCF_040309765.1 Psychrobacter sp. TB20-MNA-CIBAN-0197 | reverse complement strand
GGCATGCGCGAGAAAGGCTTCATCAAGGAAGTGCGCGCCGACGGCAAGATCAGCCTGAGCCTGCAACCGGTCGGCCAGGAAGCGGCGAGCAGCCTGAGTTCGAAGATCCTCGGCAAGTTGCGCGAGAACGACGGCACCCTGGCGGTCAGTGACAAGAGTGATCCGGCACTGATCAGCAGCCTGTTCGGCGTCAGTAAGGGCAACTTCAAGAAAGCCATCGGCTCTCTGTACAAGGAAGGCAAGATCGTCATTCACGCCGATCGCATTGAAC
>NZ_JBEOPC010000614.1:0-271 GCF_040309765.1 Psychrobacter sp. TB20-MNA-CIBAN-0197 | reverse complement strand
CCCACAGGGCTACCGTCAGCCGCGAGACGAAACATTGATCTGAAGCGCTACAAGCGTCAGAAATTTCCGCTAAAACGGTAGGCTTCGCTACTTGCAGTAACGCGCAAGTAAGACAACTTCCCAGCCACTCACTCGTTAAACAGTTACAAAACCACGCCAAACGATATCAATTATCATTTAGCAGCAACTATGTTCGTTACAAACTCTACAAAACATAATTGATGGAAACCCGGCTAATGCCCGCAACGCATGGGCCGCAGCGCCTTCAGGA
>NZ_JBEOPC010000613.1:0-271 GCF_040309765.1 Psychrobacter sp. TB20-MNA-CIBAN-0197 | reverse complement strand
CTTCTATATAAGCGTTTTCGTTATCGATCCAAATCTCAGCAATGTCATCGCGTAGATAATCACGCACGGCACGAGTAACAACGCCCGCTTCTTGATGTACCAAGCGCGGTGATGGATATTTTTGGTTTTGCTCTTGGATGGCTTGCCAGATATTGAGCAGATGGTTTAAATCGTGTTGCAAATCTTCTTGAGTTTTACCAATACCAGCAGTACGAATAATGACGCTCATGCCTTTTGGCAAGTCAAGCCCGCCTAGCATGCGTTTCATATC
>NZ_JBEOPC010000612.1:0-271 GCF_040309765.1 Psychrobacter sp. TB20-MNA-CIBAN-0197 | reverse complement strand
GCATCAACAGCATCAATATTTTTAGGGTCGTCAGGCAGTATGTCGGCTATAAGTAAATTTTGCAGCGGTTTATCTAGCATATTAGCTAGCTCAGAAAGTGAGGGCTCACCGGCATGAAATAAATCTTTAGGGTGACCAAATAACTCCACCGATAAGTCATGAAACTCTGGTGTGCCACGATACTCAAGCATGCTTAATACTGTTTTATACTCTGTGCACATTTTTCCCATGTATTGAGCTATGGGATTTAACTGACCCAATTGGTTAATAA
>NZ_JBEOPC010000611.1:0-271 GCF_040309765.1 Psychrobacter sp. TB20-MNA-CIBAN-0197 | reverse complement strand
CTTACCGACTGCGTGTCGGCAATTATCGAGTCATGTTCGACTGGGATGGCGCAATCAAAGTGGTCAGTATTCAAGAGGTCAAAAAACGTGATGAACGCACCTACTGACGTTCAAATCATCAATGACGCCGAGGGTAATCCTGCATTCGTGGTTATCCCCTACGCTCAATATGTCGCACAGAAAATACAGCCCGATCTGATTCCCCATGAGGTGGTAAGTCGAATCGTTGATGGCGCAACACCGATCCGCGCCTGGCGCGAATATCTCAACC
>NZ_JBEOPC010000610.1:0-271 GCF_040309765.1 Psychrobacter sp. TB20-MNA-CIBAN-0197 | reverse complement strand
AGGACTGCCGTACAACCATAAGCGGGTATATCGCATCTACTGCGAGCTTGAACTCAACCTTAGAATCAAGCCTAAGCGTCGCATTAAACGTGCTAAACCAATACCATTAGCAGTACCTGATAGGATTAACCAAAGCTGGAGCATGGACTTTATGCACGACAGCTTAACTGATGGCCGCGGCTTTAGACTGTTCAATGTCATTGACGATTACAACCGTGAGGCACTCACCGTTGAAGTCGACTTCTCGCTACCGGCGCAAAGGGTCATACGC
>NZ_JBEOPC010000609.1:0-271 GCF_040309765.1 Psychrobacter sp. TB20-MNA-CIBAN-0197 | reverse complement strand
CATCAGCGCCGTCAACAGCAGCAACAGGCGCTTGCGATCCATCGAGCCGGCGAGCCTGCTGATCGTCAGGCTGGTCAGCACCGCGAACGCGCCGGAGAGGGCGATGCCGTAGCCGGCTAGACCTTCGCTGATGTGCAAGTCCGTAGCCATTGGCGTTAGCAGACTGACCGGCATGAACTCGGAGGCGATCAGCGCGAAGACACACAAGGTCATGGCGAACACACCGCTCCAGTACGCCGGTTGTTCGCCGTCAGTGGACGCTTCGATGGGC
>NZ_JBEOPC010000608.1:0-271 GCF_040309765.1 Psychrobacter sp. TB20-MNA-CIBAN-0197 | reverse complement strand
CCATAAGCTGAGCTTGCATATCCGTTGGAAAACCAGGATGTGGCTGAGTACGGATATCAACTGCCTTTGGACGGCCTTTCATTTGTGCGCGAATCCAGTCATCACCGCTCGTGATAGTTGCACCCATGTCTTCGAACTTCTCTAGCACTGGCGTCAATAATAGAGCAGATGTTTTTTTGGTCAATACATCGCCACGTGTCATCAAGGCACCAGCAAGGTATGAGCCTGTTTCGATACGGTCAGGGACAACTGAGTATTCACAGCCGTGTAG
>NZ_JBEOPC010000607.1:0-271 GCF_040309765.1 Psychrobacter sp. TB20-MNA-CIBAN-0197 | reverse complement strand
AAATCACACAATGAATTAGGTGTTTTTAAATTACGGTTTATGCTTTAAATTAAAGTCTATCAGTAATATTTCGTACTAAGTCAGAATCTACAAATTGAGTAATAAGTGCAGTGCCCCACGCATAGCCACGCTGTATTGGGTAACCTTTAAAAATCCAGCGTTTACGCACGTGATTAAAGCGCTCTAAATAGTCTTGCTTTTTTTGTGGCAGAGGCTGCTCACCCAATTTATTCCATGCTTTATATACGCCTGACATGTCAGATCCTCGCAT
>NZ_JBEOPC010000606.1:0-271 GCF_040309765.1 Psychrobacter sp. TB20-MNA-CIBAN-0197 | reverse complement strand
CTTGAAAGTGCCGTGCGCCGAGGCTTCACGCAAATACGTAATTGCCAGCGCCTTAGCCTCCTGAACTACGCGACCACTGTCGTACTAACGTCCCACCTGCTCTCGCGCTGCAGCCAAGCCTTGCTCAGCTGCTTTTCGCATGTAATACACCCCTAACTCTACATTGCGATCAACGCACACGTTATAAGCCAGCATATCGCCGTATAAAAATTGATAAGACGGCAATGCCATTTTATTGGCTCGTGCTTCTATATCTTGCACCAACTGGCAA
>NZ_JBEOPC010000605.1:0-271 GCF_040309765.1 Psychrobacter sp. TB20-MNA-CIBAN-0197 | reverse complement strand
ATAGAATCATGGGATGTGCCACTTAAAACAATTATCACCCCAAATAAAACCTACTGTTGGTAAAGCGTTACTTTGTATACCAGCAGAAATTTTTGACATAAATGAGCATAAAACAATGACACAAGACGAATTAAAAAAAGCAGCTGCTTGGGCAGCTATCGAGTTTGTAAAAGAAAACACTATTGTAGGTGTCGGTACAGGCTCAACGGTTAATCACTTTATTGATGCACTAGGCTCAATAAAAGACACTATTGTAGGCGCTGTATCAAGC
>NZ_JBEOPC010000604.1:0-271 GCF_040309765.1 Psychrobacter sp. TB20-MNA-CIBAN-0197 | reverse complement strand
ACACGTGACACCCTATGAATGCGTATGAAAGAGACTGAGTGGGACGATATACTCGACACTAACTTAAGCTCGATTTTCCGTTTATCTAAAGCGGTACTTCGTCCAATGATGAAGAAAAAGAAAGGTCGTATTATCAATATTGGCTCAGTAGTGGGCACTATGGGTAATGCAGGGCAAGCAAATTATGCAGCGGCTAAAGCAGGCGTAATTGGTTTTTCTAAGTCACTTGCACGCGAAGTGGCATCACGTGGTATTACAGTAAACGTAGTAG
>NZ_JBEOPC010000603.1:0-271 GCF_040309765.1 Psychrobacter sp. TB20-MNA-CIBAN-0197 | reverse complement strand
GAAGTATTGAGCTAAAAGGCCAATGGGGCTTTAGTGCCCTACAACAATTGATAGCTACTGAGCGCTTGTTTTTTCAGCGCTCTCGCGTGCCAATTAAAGCGCAATCTGGCCAAGCATTGAGTTTTAGTTGGGAGCAAGATAAAGATCTATCACAATTAGTTATTAAGCTTGAGCAAACCCAAAACTGGGCTTTATTAAAATCAACACCGCCTACTTATCTCGATTTAGATCATTTAAAAGCGGGTCGTCTTCGTACCCCATTGAGTGCAGA
>NZ_JBEOPC010000602.1:0-271 GCF_040309765.1 Psychrobacter sp. TB20-MNA-CIBAN-0197 | reverse complement strand
GAACACGATCATCTGCGTGTCGGCCGCGCAGGCAGCAATCGCCGCCAGTGCGCGTTGCAGGTTGTAAGCCGTGTCGTTGTCACGGCCCGCCAGTTGGGCGAGTTCGACTTTCATGGTTATCCCTTGTTATGTGGCCCGGCCCGGAAAGATTGCCCGGTGCCTGTCTGTGGGCCAGTATGCGCAGCAAGCAACCGGCCAGGGAATCACGCGGCCGGGGTAACCCGATAGGGGTAGATCGATGACACTTTCGTTGAATGACATCACTTGGCAC
>NZ_JBEOPC010000601.1:0-271 GCF_040309765.1 Psychrobacter sp. TB20-MNA-CIBAN-0197 | reverse complement strand
GATTGCCCGCCAGAGTCCTGGGAGCAGGGGCCGGAGTTGATTGTGGCAGGCGAGCTGGTTGATCGGGAACTGGTTGAGTTGATTCAGCGTTCACGTCAGGCGGATCGGGATGACATCAGACTCAAGGATGCGATCTGCGCAACCCTGGGAATTCGCACCACGGCGCTCAAGGGCGACGGGTTCACCGCGTACTTGCCGAACATGGATGCCTTTGCGGCAGTGATTGACCAAGTGAGCGCGCAACCGCTGGCGGCGCGAACCAGTGAATGGC
>NZ_JBEOPC010000600.1:0-271 GCF_040309765.1 Psychrobacter sp. TB20-MNA-CIBAN-0197 | reverse complement strand
ACATAATGATGCTAAGCGCTTTTGTTTAAAACTAATAGGGCGTGTTGAACATTCACAAATGCGCACTGCTGATCGCTAAAATAGTTCTATTCTAAGTGAAAATTGCAGGTAATGCTTATTGCATTGGCTAGCTGATTTTATTTAAACAGTCACAACGACCAGGGCGATTTTAGCATCAGCCTGCAGGGACAGGACTCTTTTTTGCCGCTTTATTGATAAAAATAGACGCTTAGAACGACTAAACTTACCATTTTTATCTGCAAATCGCCTA
>NZ_JBEOPC010000599.1:0-271 GCF_040309765.1 Psychrobacter sp. TB20-MNA-CIBAN-0197 | reverse complement strand
AAACAGCAACGTGAAATCTCTTCTGTCATTGCGCGTGAGACAGCTGAGACGCGCAAAATTGAAGAAGAAGAGCGCAAAAAGTCTGAAACCGCGATTATTTCAGTTGAGCAAGACTTAGCGATTCAGCGCGAAAACCAACAACGTGAAATTGAAGTGGCTGGTCAGAACCGCTTGCGTGCGGTTGTGATTGAAGAAGAGAAAGTCACGCGTGCTCGTGATTTAGAAATCGTCTCACGTGAGCGTGAAGTTGACTTACAACGTATCGAAGCTG
>NZ_JBEOPC010000598.1:0-271 GCF_040309765.1 Psychrobacter sp. TB20-MNA-CIBAN-0197 | reverse complement strand
CACCACCACCAATACCAATTAAACCTGATAATCCGCCCATTATCGCAGAAAATCCACCTAAAATAGGACCTGCTGGTAACGGTTTATCTGACATCGGTTTATTACGCGCGGATAGCACCATTCTTGCTGCAATAAATACAACACTTATAGCAAACACTGTACGCAATATTTGTTCAGGGATTAAACTTGCTGCAAAGCCACTAATAAGTGCACCTAAAGCCACACCCGACATAACCCATGGGGCAATATCCCAAGGCACGTTATCATTTTT
>NZ_JBEOPC010000597.1:0-271 GCF_040309765.1 Psychrobacter sp. TB20-MNA-CIBAN-0197 | reverse complement strand
ACACTGCACGTATCGAAGCGCTGGAACTGCAGAACCTGCTGGAAGTGGCTGAAGCTACCGCCATCGCGGCCGAAGTACGTAAAGAGTCCCGCGGCGCTCACGCCCGTGAAGACTTCGAAGACCGTGATGACGAAAACTGGCTGTGCCACACCCTGTACTTCCCGGGTGACAAGCGCGTCACCAAGCGTGCCGTGAACTTCTCGCCGAAGACTGTTCCGACTTTCGAACCTAAAGTCCGGACTTATTAAGGGTGACCGCCATGTTGCAAGTC
>NZ_JBEOPC010000596.1:0-271 GCF_040309765.1 Psychrobacter sp. TB20-MNA-CIBAN-0197 | reverse complement strand
ATGCCGCTCCATGTGTCTCCGATTGACCCTAGGTGGTTGCCGTCCTACATGGGTCTGACTAACATGTCGGAAAATTCATCCTATGATTGGATGAAAAGGCGAGGCTCATGTCTGAAATTTCCCCTTTGATCAAGCGATCCCTGGTCGATCAGGCATTGGATCAACTGCGTCAGCGCATCAACAGCGGTGCGTGGCAGGTCGGCGAGCGGCTGCCGACCGAGCCTGAGCTGTGCGCCGAGCTGGGTATCAGCCGCAACACGGTGCGTGAGGC
>NZ_JBEOPC010000595.1:0-271 GCF_040309765.1 Psychrobacter sp. TB20-MNA-CIBAN-0197 | reverse complement strand
ATACTGACCTTGCAAAGTGGTGGCCAGTCTTATGAGCTGTCGATGCCAGCTGGCTAATTAGCATCAAGCCTCAATAAAAACTGTCTATCCATACGATAGACTGTTTTTTATTTATCATAAAAATACCGTTTTAAACGCGCTATTGAGAAGCTAAGTTTCAAGGGTTGTGTCTAAAAGATTGCGTCTAAAGAATTATGTTTAAAAATTAACATTTGAAAAATGCTATTGAAATGCTATTGAAATGAAGGTATCGATATGAAAACAGCGGTAG
>NZ_JBEOPC010000594.1:0-272 GCF_040309765.1 Psychrobacter sp. TB20-MNA-CIBAN-0197 | reverse complement strand
CAATTACCTCGGTCAGTTCGACGGCGCGTTCAGTGCCGAGCAAGGCGCGTTGTTCCTGCCAAGCGCTGACAGCACCGGCGCCAATCAGGATGGGCAAGCGCCGCTGGGCAATTGGCTGAGCGTCGACGGACAGGTTCTCGGCGGTGAGCTGGAACTGACCTGGACCTTCGGCAGCGGCATGTACCGCGCCGAGACCATCGAGGCGTTGGCCGAGGCCTATCGCCGCGAACTGCAACGCCTGATCGAACATTGCTGCGCGAGCGGGGCAGGTG
>NZ_JBEOPC010000593.1:0-272 GCF_040309765.1 Psychrobacter sp. TB20-MNA-CIBAN-0197 | reverse complement strand
CCCAGGCCCTATGCCAACAAAGTCTTCTCCTACGTACACCTCAATAGATGGCTGAAAAGCAGAACGATATCGATAGCGATATTGCGCTCTAAACTCGCTTTCCCATTCATTTTGTATATCCTGCCCCCACTCGTAAACCAAAAAAGCATTCATAGTTAAGCTTGTTTTGCCAAACTCTTTTTCGATCACAAAACCCGAAGTTGCTTCATACACATCTTTATTATGTTTTTTTTCAAGCTCAAATAATGCCCCCCAATCAGCCCATAATTTAC
>NZ_JBEOPC010000592.1:0-272 GCF_040309765.1 Psychrobacter sp. TB20-MNA-CIBAN-0197 | reverse complement strand
CAGGACGTGCTGCCTGCGCTGCAATTTGCGAAATTGGTAATGATGACGTGTTACTAGCAAAAATTGTATTTTCTTGGCATTGCTGCTCTACGTCGGCAACCATACCTTGCTTAAGCGCAAGATCTTCAAACACAGCTTCTATTACTAAATCAATGTGTTTAAAGCCGCTGTAGTCTGTTGTACCTGTAATACGGTTCATTGTTAACTGCATATCAGCTTTAGACATAATACGGCGCTTAAGGCGCTTGTCTAAAATTTTGTAGGTGTAGCTC
>NZ_JBEOPC010000591.1:0-272 GCF_040309765.1 Psychrobacter sp. TB20-MNA-CIBAN-0197 | reverse complement strand
GGCCCAGACCACGGATCGAACCGGTGGCCTCGGCGTGGGCGATTACGCCGGCGAGCTGCGCGCTCATGGTCACGAGGAAGGCTTCTTCACCTTCGTCGAACTGGCGGCGTTCTTTCTGCTGGATGACCAACACGCCGACGACGCGGCGGTGGTGAATGATCGGTGCACCGAGGAACGAGGCGTAACGCTCTTCACCGGTTTCGGCGAAATAGCGATAGCGCGGGTGAACCGAAGCGTTTTCCAGGTTCAGGGGTTCTTCACGCGTGCCGACC
>NZ_JBEOPC010000590.1:0-272 GCF_040309765.1 Psychrobacter sp. TB20-MNA-CIBAN-0197 | reverse complement strand
GGATTACCGCACCTGGTTCACCGGGCGCGCGGCGGTGTTTCAGGCGTGGATCGATGCGGGCAAAATGGACCCGGTCGACCCGGTGCACCTGATTTTCCTGCTGTGGGGCAGCACTCAGCATTATGCCGACTTCGCCACGCAGATCTGCCGCGTCACCGGGCGCAGCAAGTTGACCAAGCAGGACATGGAAGACGCCGGCAACAACCTGATCCGCATCATTCTCAAAGGCTGCGGCCTCACTCCTTCTCTATAAGACGTTTATGCCTTTCACC
>NZ_JBEOPC010000589.1:0-272 GCF_040309765.1 Psychrobacter sp. TB20-MNA-CIBAN-0197 | reverse complement strand
GCGTGTGGCTGATCAATTCGTGGGCGAGGCTGCTGGTCAGCAAGCGCTCGGCCGGCTCTTGCCAGTTCAGATTCAGCAATTGCCGGAAGCGCTGCGCCTGCTGCGGATCTTCGAGAAAAGTCTGCTCGCGTAATTGCATCTCGCGCGGTTCGCGATCGAGCAACGTGACGCAACCGAGGGCGAATTGTTCGGCGCTGAAATACAGGTGCGCCAGACGGATATCGCCATTGATCACCCAGCCCGATTCATGATCGGCCGGCAGGATGCACAGC
>NZ_JBEOPC010000588.1:0-272 GCF_040309765.1 Psychrobacter sp. TB20-MNA-CIBAN-0197 | reverse complement strand
CACGTATGAGCAGTGCAAAGTTAACGTATTAACCACTGGTAAATTGGCGACGCGTTTTAATTTAAATAGCCAAGCGTTAATGTTTAATACCGATTTGCTTAATAACAAAATTAATTTAACACCAAGCTGTACTGAGTTAATTCCACCAAGTGAATATGCAGGCTTTATTAGCAAACAAGTTCCTTTAAATTGGCAACTTAAACTCCCTCAATCAATTAGCTTAGAGGCTAGTGGGTTGAGGGTACCTGCAATTAATTTGGTAAGCGTGGGCG
>NZ_JBEOPC010000587.1:0-272 GCF_040309765.1 Psychrobacter sp. TB20-MNA-CIBAN-0197 | reverse complement strand
ACCCTGACGTTATCACTTGTACCAATGATGAAGTCTGCGCTGCCGTCAAAGACATCTTTGAAGAAAACCGTAGCATCGTTGAGCCTGCTGGCGCGTTACCCGTTGCGGGCATGAAAAAATATATCGAAGCTCATAGTCTACAAGGCAAAAACTGCGTAAGCATCATCTGCGGTGCCAATATGAACTTTGACCGTCTGCGCTATATCGCTGAGAGTACTGAGATAGGGGAGAAAAAGGAAGCCATCTTTGGCGTGACCATCCCTGAGCAGACT
>NZ_JBEOPC010000586.1:0-272 GCF_040309765.1 Psychrobacter sp. TB20-MNA-CIBAN-0197 | reverse complement strand
CCACCAAACAGATCGCGCAACGCTTGCGGCCCGGCATAGCTCAGTTGCCGGCCATAGCCAAAATTGCGCCCATCTCGTCTGCCCACCAGCGCCATGATCAAACTCCTCTCGAAGCCAAAACTTTTAAAACTTTCTCCACGTCATCCCGCCAAGAATGTTGAGTGTTATCAGGGATCAAGGCCCCTGCGACCTGTGAGGGTTGTCCACTAACGCGGGACTGACGGCTCTTTACGACCGGGAGCTTGGGCATCTCATGATCTGGCCTCCTGAGC
>NZ_JBEOPC010000585.1:0-272 GCF_040309765.1 Psychrobacter sp. TB20-MNA-CIBAN-0197 | reverse complement strand
ACTTAAGCCACCGCCAACAATCACAATAGGTAGGTTTTGCATAACAAATCATTCCTGCTCAATAAAGATTATTCAGCCAATAGTTTAGTAAGCAGCTCATCTATCTCAACTTTAAACTCTTTATCTTCAATTTTATTGGCGGTAATTTTGGCATTCTGTAAATTTTGAATAGCCGCTTCCTTTTCGCCCAGTTCAATCTGTAGCACCGCCATAGAAAAGGCAATCGATGACATGTGGTCTTTCGAATTAATCGCGGTCGCTTTGGTTAGTGC
>NZ_JBEOPC010000584.1:0-272 GCF_040309765.1 Psychrobacter sp. TB20-MNA-CIBAN-0197 | reverse complement strand
AAACCGAAGAAGGTATTCTTGTGCACACGTTCAACCTCGACGAGCTGGAACATATTCGCAGCGCGTGGGGTTCATTCCGCGACCGCCGGCCGAATCTGTACGGCGCGTTGAAAACCCTCGACGGTTCCCTGGAGTCCTGATGACCACATTGAAAAGTACCCCACGCGCCGATGGCTTCTACATGCCGGCCGAGTGGGCGCCACAGACCCAGACCTGGATGATCTGGCCCGAGCGCCCGGACAACTGGCGTCTGGGCGGCAAACCGGCGCAGG
>NZ_JBEOPC010000583.1:0-272 GCF_040309765.1 Psychrobacter sp. TB20-MNA-CIBAN-0197 | reverse complement strand
GACATGTTCCGCGATCCATCGACCCAGGCCGTGTACAGCCTGGATCGGGAAATGGGCATGCAGGTGATCGAAGGGCTGTTCCAGGACGACGCCGTGCGTCAGGCCTCGATCGGCCATCCCAACGAAGCCATGCTGGCGCAGAAATCCCGCGAGCTGCAGCATTCCAACAGCCGTTGGCTGACCGACCTGATTCTTGGCCAGGAACGCACCTTCACCACGCAATTGGTCGGCCGCGGTCCGTACAGCGAATACTACGGCGACCTGAGCATCAC
>NZ_JBEOPC010000582.1:0-272 GCF_040309765.1 Psychrobacter sp. TB20-MNA-CIBAN-0197 | reverse complement strand
CTCATTGGCTCGTCGTTAGCAGGCGATGGCCAATGAACTAGCAGTAAGTCGACCGAATCAACTTGTAGCTTTTCAAGTGACTTTTTAACGCTTGGGATAAAGTCGCTTTTATTTAATTTGTTATTCCACACTTTGGTAGTTAAGAATATTTCACTGCGCGGTATATTACTATCTTTTATGGCTTGGCCTACTTGCTCTTCGTTGCCATAAATTTGTGCGGTATCAATATGGCGAAACCCAACTTCGAGCGCCATTTTTACTGAGTTATAGGC
>NZ_JBEOPC010000581.1:0-272 GCF_040309765.1 Psychrobacter sp. TB20-MNA-CIBAN-0197 | reverse complement strand
ATTTTGCTTCTTATAAGTTTTCAGAGCAGCTGTTCATTGAAATTGTTAATCATGGTAACCACTCGTCGATTAATAATGTAGATATTTTTGACTATTCAAGCGATCCGGATAAAACCGGAAACTTTATTGATGTCGGTCTTGGTTACACCTTTGCGGGCGAAATGCCATTATCTCTTTACTACTCAGTAATAGTTCAAGGAATAGATACCTATTTAGATGAAAGTTCAGGAAAAAACAAACAAGCTTACACTAACTATCTCGAAGCTAGCATG
>NZ_JBEOPC010000580.1:0-272 GCF_040309765.1 Psychrobacter sp. TB20-MNA-CIBAN-0197 | reverse complement strand
CCACCAAGTGGCTGGTGCACAAGGATGCGGTGGAAGGTGTCGATTACGACGTCGAGCGCATGCGCCAGGTGTGGGACGCGACCAACGATCAGGACCGCCGTCTGGCTGAGGAAAACCAGCGCGGGATCAACTCCACCGCTTACCAGCCGGGGCCTTACTCCAAAACCTATGAATTCGGCGTGGTCAACTTCGTCGATTGGTACAGCGAGCGGATGTTGAACAACCTCGGGGCAGAGCCTGCGCCTTACCTCAAAGGCGTACCGGTCCAGGGC
>NZ_JBEOPC010000579.1:0-272 GCF_040309765.1 Psychrobacter sp. TB20-MNA-CIBAN-0197 | reverse complement strand
GCATAAGCGGGCAAAGTAAAAACGAGGCTTAGTAGCAATAGCAGCTGGCCCCACACTGTTAAAAACTTGCGTGTCATCGGGCGGTCAAAATAGGCGGCCATAAGCATCCTTTGCTCAGTATTTTTTTGGGTAATATTGTGATTTCAAACTAGCGAGTGTCCTCAATCTGAACGTGAACAACTAAATGGGCTAAAAACAGTAATTAAGATAGCCCATTATTGACCGTTTAAATCCATTAGCTGTCTAAATAACGTTGCGCTTCCGCTAAGTCC
>NZ_JBEOPC010000578.1:0-272 GCF_040309765.1 Psychrobacter sp. TB20-MNA-CIBAN-0197 | reverse complement strand
TGTTCAACGTGCTGCCGGGCTACGGCCACACCGTCGGCAAGGCGCTGGCGTTGCACATGGACGTCGACGTGCTGGCCTTCACCGGCTCCACGGCGATCGCCAAGCAGCTGATGATCTATGCCGGCCAGAGCAACATGAAACGCGTCTGGCTCGAGGCCGGCGGCAAGAGCCCGAACATCGTCTTCGCCGATGCGCCGGATCTGCAGGCCGCCGCTGAATCCGCCGCCAGCGCCATCGCCTTCAACCAGGGCGAAGTCTGCACCGCCGGTTCG
>NZ_JBEOPC010000577.1:0-272 GCF_040309765.1 Psychrobacter sp. TB20-MNA-CIBAN-0197 | reverse complement strand
CTCGTTGTCTATAACAACCACGGTATCACTACCAAGTACAGGGCGATCGGTATATCCAAGCTCTACACCGCTTTGGGCTTTCAAGCGCGCTAAACGCTCAACAAGTGCTCTAGGTTGCTCCTTTGGAAGTGGGCTTTCATCTGCATCAACACTAAATTGTGTAAATTCGACACCTAATTGGCTTAATAACTCTTTACGACGGGGAGAGGCTGATGCCAAATATACTGCGGTAGTCATTACCTGATCCTAAAATGTCTGCGATATTTACGAAG
>NZ_JBEOPC010000576.1:0-272 GCF_040309765.1 Psychrobacter sp. TB20-MNA-CIBAN-0197 | reverse complement strand
CTTCATACTCTTCGATTTGACGCTCTTGTTCAGCAGAAGGCTCGTATCGTTTTTCAAACTCTTCATGCTCACTAAAAATCTTATTCTCAAACTCTTCTTTTAAAAATCTAATACTATACGGAAGTCTAGGTTCTAAACCGAGCTCTGTAATGTAATGATCCCTCATACTTTCTTCGTAAGCGTTCATATAGTCCATAGCGTCGTCAATATCTTCATAAGAACTATAAGGATATTCACCATTCAATAACCAATATTCTGATTCACCTAGAACC
>NZ_JBEOPC010000575.1:0-272 GCF_040309765.1 Psychrobacter sp. TB20-MNA-CIBAN-0197 | reverse complement strand
CTACACAGCTGATCGACTTCACGTGCATCACAAGCGAAGCGTCTGACAGATGCGCACCGTCTGTTTGCGGATGATGTCTCCCTCGTCCCGCCAGTGACGACAACGAGCCACATCCCCCTTAGACTGCTTCACATTGATCATGGAGGTCATGATGAGCGCTGAACTTTCACTTATCGTTTCAGACTTCGAAACCGAAGAAGAGGCTGCGGATTACGACCTTTGGTATCGCGCCAAGGTACAAGCCGCACTTGATGATCCACGTCCGCCTATCC
>NZ_JBEOPC010000574.1:0-272 GCF_040309765.1 Psychrobacter sp. TB20-MNA-CIBAN-0197 | reverse complement strand
CGGTACTGGCTGACCGTCGAGCCGACCAGCGAACTCTGCAGGAATTTCGCCAGATTGGCGGTGCTCACACCGAGGGCGCGGGCGCGATCCTGGTCGATATTCAGGTAGACAACTTTGCTTGGCTCCTCCCAGTCCAGATGCACGTTGACCACATGCGGATTCTCGCGAACCTTTGCCGCCACCTTGCGCGCCAACGCACGGACTTCTTCGATGTGCTCGCCCGTGACGCGGAACTGCACCGGATAGCCAACCGGCGGGCCATTTTCCAAACG
>NZ_JBEOPC010000573.1:0-273 GCF_040309765.1 Psychrobacter sp. TB20-MNA-CIBAN-0197 | reverse complement strand
CAGCAATGGCGCGCACTTGCTGCTCAGTGACTTGCGTGACTCTAGCGGTCAACACGCTTTTGTTATCAGGTAGACGATAGTAAACATCTGCGTAGACAGGTTGAGTCATATAACGCACGACGGTATTGCCATTGTCAAAACGACGCAACTCACTGGCGTTAAAATCAATTTTTTCGATGGGCACAATACTAAAAGTCGAGCCAAATAAGCTACTAGCATCAGACAGCCAATAGTCACGCTGCATCTCATTATCTTGATGCGCAACCCCTTCAC
>NZ_JBEOPC010000572.1:0-273 GCF_040309765.1 Psychrobacter sp. TB20-MNA-CIBAN-0197 | reverse complement strand
ATCACATTGCGCTGGGGCGATGTGCGCATGGATCTGGCGGCGCTCACTGCGGCCGATGTCGGGCTGCCGATTCAGGTCTGGGTGCCACCGGCGGTCATTGTCGAAGCGGGCGAAGACCTGCGGCTGGACGTGACCTACTGCATCCTCGACCGGGTCGGTAACAACTCGCGCTGGGCACCGCCGCGCACGTTGAAAATCGGTTGCGTGAATCCGTACGTAAAAGTCCCGTTGAAACCCGAATTCAAGGCTGCCGAATCGCGTACCAAGTGATAC
>NZ_JBEOPC010000571.1:0-273 GCF_040309765.1 Psychrobacter sp. TB20-MNA-CIBAN-0197 | reverse complement strand
GCCTTCCACCGGGCGACTGCCATCGGCGTTGAGCGGTTGCTGCGCCTCGCGGGCCTGTTCTGCGGCCTGCTGACGACGGCGACGCCCTGCTGCTGCCGGCATCACTTTGGGTAAAGGCTCGGACACTGGCGGCGCAACCGCCTCGGGCACTGCGTTGTTACGTGGCAGGCTGCCGAAGGAAATCGTCGAGGCTTGCACCGGTGCCGCCGTCGATTGCGCCTGCATGGTGGCATGTTCGGCCATCGGCGCGCCGCAGTGAATGCACACCAGCGC
>NZ_JBEOPC010000570.1:0-273 GCF_040309765.1 Psychrobacter sp. TB20-MNA-CIBAN-0197 | reverse complement strand
ATCTTTATAGAGGACGGTATGGTAACTATTCGTTTGCAACGTGGTGGCGCTAAAAAACGCCCTTTCTATCAAATTGTGGTTGCGGATAGCCGTTTCTCGCGTGACGGTCGCTTCATCGAGAAAGTAGGCTTTTTTAACCCAATTGCTTCAGGTCAAGAAGAAAAAATTCGTTTAGATTTACCACGTGTTGAACACTGGGTAGGTCAGGGCGCATCTCTTTCAGATCGCGTAGCTAAGTTAGTAAAAGACGCTCGTAAAGCGGCTTAATAGGCG
>NZ_JBEOPC010000569.1:0-273 GCF_040309765.1 Psychrobacter sp. TB20-MNA-CIBAN-0197 | reverse complement strand
CATCCCTTCTAAGCCCACTTGCGCTAAAGACTGCGCTATTTTTTCAACTCGCTGTCTCTTATTTCCTTTTGGCATGGCAAAAGCAATATTGCCCGCGACTGATAGGTGCGAAAACAGCAGTGCATCTTGGTACAGCACCCCAATACGGCGCAAATGGGCTGGCAGGTGAGTCACATTTTTATCGTTTAACCAGACAGTACCCGTCGCGGTAAAGTCATTCGCCAAAGTGCCTGTTAGCCAGTTTAGTAAGCTGGACTTACCACTGCCAGAAGG
>NZ_JBEOPC010000568.1:0-273 GCF_040309765.1 Psychrobacter sp. TB20-MNA-CIBAN-0197 | reverse complement strand
CATCTGCTGTCCGGAATTTTCCATGGCTATCAGCAACGTTCAGACCGCCGCTGCCTCGGCGACCGCTGCTCCGCAAAGCAGCCCCTTGGTGATGCGCATCATCGGCGCGGTGGCGCTGGCGCATCTGATCAATGACCTGATCCAGTCGGTTCTGCCGTCGATCTACCCGATGCTCAAAGCCAACTATGGCCTGACCTTCACCCAGGTCGGCCTGATCACCTTGACCTTCCAGTTGACCGCGTCGCTGTTGCAGCCGTGGGTCGGATATCACAC
>NZ_JBEOPC010000567.1:0-273 GCF_040309765.1 Psychrobacter sp. TB20-MNA-CIBAN-0197 | reverse complement strand
CCGTTGATTTCCTGATAGTCCTCGTGACCTTTGCCGGCCAGCACAATCACGTCGTCAGCGGTTGCGCCGGCGATTAATTGCGCAATGGCCTGGCCGCGACCGGCGACGAAAGTGACTTTATCCACAGCGGTGAAACCGGCGCGGATGTCGTCGAAGATCACATCAGGGTCTTCGGTGCGCGGGTTGTCGTCGGTGACCAGCACCTGGTCGGCAAGACGTTCGACCACTTCGGCCATCAACGGACGTTTGCCGCGATCACGATCACCGCCGCAG
>NZ_JBEOPC010000566.1:0-273 GCF_040309765.1 Psychrobacter sp. TB20-MNA-CIBAN-0197 | reverse complement strand
GGCCAACTAGGGCCTTGGTGTTAAGTGAGAAAAGTATGCAATCAATTCCGATGACAGTTCGTGGCGCAGATTTACTGCGCAAAGAGCTTAACGAATTAAAAACAGTTACCCGTCCAAAAATTATAGCCGACATTGCTGTTGCGCGTGAACACGGTGACTTAAAAGAAAACGCTGAGTACCACGCTGCACGTGAGCAACAGGGTTTTTGTGAAGGTCGTATTCAAGAAATTGAAGCTAAACTTTCAAATGTTCAGATAATCGACGTAACTAAAA
>NZ_JBEOPC010000565.1:0-273 GCF_040309765.1 Psychrobacter sp. TB20-MNA-CIBAN-0197 | reverse complement strand
AGAGATGGTTTATTCACGCTTAGCAAGACGTATTAGGGAGCGTAAATTAACTGATTTTAAAGCTTACTTAGAGTATCTGAATAGTCATAAAGATCAGGAATTTGATGCCTTTATTAATGCAATAACAACGAACTTAACGTCTTTTTTTCGTGAAATACATCACTTTGAATTTATAAAAACTGAGCTTGTACCTGCTCTTTTAAAGGCAAATAAAAACAGTAAACGAGTAAGAATCTGGTCTGCAGGTTGCTCCACAGGGGAAGAGCCTTACAG
>NZ_JBEOPC010000564.1:0-273 GCF_040309765.1 Psychrobacter sp. TB20-MNA-CIBAN-0197 | reverse complement strand
ACTGGGCAGAAGCGCCCGCCACTTTAGCAATGGTTATCGGTCCACTCAAGTTTTTTACCGAGAGCTCGCCGAACAGCATTTTCTTCAGTGAATCCAGCGTCAGAATGCTCATGGTCCAAGTGCGACGGGCACCCTCGCCAATCGCGGCCAGCGGGCCATAGCTGACTTCGCGGATCATTTCCGGTGGCCAGTCGATGGCTTTGACGCCAGCGCCCAGATAACCGCTTGGCGCTTTGCTTTCACCGCGTGCCGCCAGGGTCACAGGGACGTCGA
>NZ_JBEOPC010000563.1:0-273 GCF_040309765.1 Psychrobacter sp. TB20-MNA-CIBAN-0197 | reverse complement strand
ACCTTTGTCTTTTGCCCAGCGCATCAGCTCAACTGATGATTTGCAAGATAACTGGCTAAAGTGAGCCGCGATACCTGTTTCTTCGACCATCAATAGCTGAGTAGATAGAGCTACCGTCTCAGCGATCCAAGGGATGCCTTGTAAGCCATGATATGAAGCAATATAGCCTTCATGTGCTACCCCATCTCCGGACAGACTTGGCTCATCAGGATAAAAGAATACTTTCATACCAAAAGTTGCAGCGTACTCTAACGTACGCAATAAGACCAAATC
>NZ_JBEOPC010000562.1:0-273 GCF_040309765.1 Psychrobacter sp. TB20-MNA-CIBAN-0197 | reverse complement strand
GTAAATGCAGGTGAGGCGGTAGGGATAATCGGGGTCAATGGTGCAGGCAAAAGCACGTTGCTGAAAATGATTACGGGCACTACCCAACCTACAACCGGGAGTGTAGACATAAATGGGCGAGTCGCCGCTCTGCTCGAGTTGGGTATGGGGTTTCACCCTGATTTTACGGGTAGACAGAATGCCTATATGGCCGGTCAGTTGCTTGGGCTTTCTCTGGAGGAGGTCTCTCTGCATATGGCGGAAATCGAGGCGTTCGCCGACATAGGTGATTAC
>NZ_JBEOPC010000561.1:0-273 GCF_040309765.1 Psychrobacter sp. TB20-MNA-CIBAN-0197 | reverse complement strand
GTACCAGCATCGCCCCAGATAAAACCTATTTCTGGAGACGCATACAATTATTTAAGAAAGTTATGTTTATGTGATGACTCAGAAAGTCGATTCATGCGCTTAAAGCAAGTTGATAGCTGTGAGGTATTACAAGTTAAAAACTATGCAGGTGTGATTTTTACTCCCGATGGAACCCAAATAGAAGTATTACCTAAAGTAGCTAAAAATAGTGATGACAGCGCCTCGCGCGCGTCATTACTCATGATGCTTAAATCACTTAAGCAGTTTAGGCAC
>NZ_JBEOPC010000560.1:0-273 GCF_040309765.1 Psychrobacter sp. TB20-MNA-CIBAN-0197 | reverse complement strand
GACTAACAGCCACAGGGCTCGCAGGGCTGGTTCCTGTGGCCACTGTGGCTTTTGTTTTTGTCATCCAATAATGGAAAAGAGGTTACCGTGAGCCGCCGTCGTGTTGTCGTTACAGGCCTGGGGCTGATTTCGCCTGTTGGCAATAATGTTGCCGACGGCTGGGCCAATCTCGTCGCCGGCAAGTCCGGTATCGCCACCGTCACGAAGTTCGATGCGTCGAACCTCGCCTGCCATTTCGCGGGCGAAGTGAAGGGCTTCAGCGCCGAGGAGTAC
>NZ_JBEOPC010000559.1:0-273 GCF_040309765.1 Psychrobacter sp. TB20-MNA-CIBAN-0197 | reverse complement strand
GATGCGACCAGTAGTATCTTCTACTAATGCACCTTCAATTTTACCGATTTTGTCTTCATCGACGCCATAAGCAGTTTTACCTGTTGGATCATAATAGTCATCACCAATAAGATCGCGGTGAGTAGCTTGGATGTCTTGTAAACGGACTAATTGGCTCATTGTTATATCCTTTTTATATGAATAAATAGTTATTCGATTAATTATTAATGGTTAAAAGTAAAACTCAAAATAATAGCGTTAAACATTAACGCTGATTATAAAAAACTGTAAATC
>NZ_JBEOPC010000558.1:0-273 GCF_040309765.1 Psychrobacter sp. TB20-MNA-CIBAN-0197 | reverse complement strand
ACCTCGACTTTATCGAAGTGGCGCCCACGCTGACTTCGAACCTCATCTTGCGCAGCTTGATGCCTTGACCCTCTGCTGATCCGAATACTCGGATCAGTCGCCCCAACCCCATCCTGTTCCTGACGCAACGACATTTCCGCTGTCCTGATGGTGACTCTTGACTGGTATGGTCACTAGGGAAACATGGCCGCCGCAGTTTGGTTATTTCAGTGCTGGGTACCGGGGTTCGTACAGCGCGAAATACAAGAACAGCGCCAGCGGGCTCGGTACTTC
>NZ_JBEOPC010000557.1:0-274 GCF_040309765.1 Psychrobacter sp. TB20-MNA-CIBAN-0197 | reverse complement strand
CCGATAGAGATAACAACTTAGAAAAAATTATTATCGCTGGGGCTAATGTAGTACGTTTAAACTTCTCACATGGTGTTGCCCAAGATCATAAAGACCGTGCGCAAGCTGTACGCGATATTGCAAAAAAATTAGGCAAGCATATTGCTATTCTTGCTGACCTTCAAGGCCCTAAAATCCGCGTTTCTACTTTTAAAGAAGGTAAAGTAACGCTTTCTGTGGGTGCAAAGTTCACTCTTGATGCAAAAATGGAAAAAGGCGAAGGCGATGTTAACTC
>NZ_JBEOPC010000556.1:0-274 GCF_040309765.1 Psychrobacter sp. TB20-MNA-CIBAN-0197 | reverse complement strand
AGATATGGTGCAATTTGAAAGCTTATTAAACAGCAACACTAAGCTTGTAGCGGTAACTTACGCTTCAAATACCACAGGTTCAATTAATAATATTAAACGTATTGTTGAGCTTGCTCACGCTGTAGGCGCACTTGTTTATGTTGATGCCGTACATTACGCACCGCACGAACTTGTTGACGTGCAAGCGCTTGATTGCGACTTTTTAGCCTGCTCTGCATATAAGTTTTTTGGCCCGCATTTAGGTATGGTTTATGGTAAAAAAGAACATTTAGAC
>NZ_JBEOPC010000555.1:0-274 GCF_040309765.1 Psychrobacter sp. TB20-MNA-CIBAN-0197 | reverse complement strand
AAATACTAAAGCTGTTTGATCAGCAGCAAAACTACAGTATAAAAATTGGTGAAGTTACAGCCGTTAATATTAATAATCAGCGCTTTAGTATTTTGATTAAAAAATTTGAAGAAGTAGATAAACAAAGCGATGCACTACCAAGGCGTGCATCGCTTGAGTTTATTGCTTTAAAAATAGATTAAAAAGCACCTTAGGTGCTTTTTAATCTAGAATGCGGTGTCCTTCGGATATTGAAAAAGTTAGCAACCTTTTAATTAACTGCGATATTTTGGAC
>NZ_JBEOPC010000554.1:0-274 GCF_040309765.1 Psychrobacter sp. TB20-MNA-CIBAN-0197 | reverse complement strand
CTTTGACGGTGAAGATTTACAAGGTGTATTAATAAAACCAGCGGGATATAAAAAAGGCGATAAAGTACCTGTGGTTGTGTATTTTTACCGTTACATGAGTCAACGCATGTTTGATTTTCCTAAAATGGAATTAAACCATCGCCCTAATTTCCCTATGTTTACCTCAAACGGTTATGCGGTATTTTTACCTGACATTCGTTTTGAAATAGGTCACCCGGGTAAATCGTCAACGCAAACCATGATCAACGCCACCCAAAAATTAATAGATTTAGGC
>NZ_JBEOPC010000553.1:0-274 GCF_040309765.1 Psychrobacter sp. TB20-MNA-CIBAN-0197 | reverse complement strand
CTACAGGAATGCCAAGACGAACAGCTCAAGATACGATAGCGGCAATTCCTGAGCTGTCTATTGTGCTTGAAAATAAAGGCGGTTCATACTCGGTGGTAGACTGGGGGATGTTAAACAAATCTTGGTTAAATGATAATTCACAGCACGTTAGTGACGTGCTACTGTACCCTCAATACTAAATTTTAAATTAACTGGAGATAAAAATGTCAGAACAAGTAGAAGAAAATAATATCAAATCAAATTCTGAAAATGACAATTTCTTTATTAGAAATAC
>NZ_JBEOPC010000552.1:0-274 GCF_040309765.1 Psychrobacter sp. TB20-MNA-CIBAN-0197 | reverse complement strand
CCATTTATCCTACCAATGATTTGAATATCGGTAAGGACGAAGCACCGTTACGAGAAATTATTGAAATTATGGAGCGTGTTTATTGCCGCTACATCGGTGTCGAATATATGCACGTCACCACCAGTACCGAAAAGCGCTGGATGGAACAATATCTAGAGACCAACTTAGGTCATATCGAGTTTGACAAAGAAAAGCGTTTGTCTATTCTTGAACGTTTGACGGCAGCCGAAGGCCTAGAAAAATATCTAGCGCGTAAGTATACAGGTGTTAAGCG
>NZ_JBEOPC010000551.1:0-274 GCF_040309765.1 Psychrobacter sp. TB20-MNA-CIBAN-0197 | reverse complement strand
GGCTTGTGGCGTGGTTACACCGAGAAGCCGATCACCGACGTGGTCAATATCGGTATCGGTGGTTCGTTCCTCGGTCCCGAGCTGGTCTCCGAAGCACTGCTGTCCTACGCGCAGAAAGGCGTACGTTGCCACTATCTGGCAAACATCGACGGCAGCGAATTCCACGAGCTGACGCAGAAACTGCGCGCCGAGACCACGCTGTTCATCGTTTCGTCGAAGTCGTTCAACACCCTCGAAACCCTGAAGAACGCGCAGGCCGCACGCGCCTGGTACC
>NZ_JBEOPC010000550.1:0-274 GCF_040309765.1 Psychrobacter sp. TB20-MNA-CIBAN-0197 | reverse complement strand
CCGCAGCCGTCGCCAAACCGGCCGGGATCACCAGTGCGGTCAGCACCTGCTCGAAATTCCAGCCCAGGCCGAGCAAGGTTGCGCCCATCCACGCGCCGAGGATCGCGCCGAAGCGGCCGATGCCGAGCATCCACGACACCCCGGTCGCGCGGCCTTGAGTCGGGTAGAAGCGTGCCGCCAATGACGGCATCGCCGATTGCGCGCCGTTGACGCACATGCCTGCCACCAGCACCAGCGTCGCCAACAAGGTGATGTTGCCCAGGCTCTGCCCTAC
>NZ_JBEOPC010000549.1:0-274 GCF_040309765.1 Psychrobacter sp. TB20-MNA-CIBAN-0197 | reverse complement strand
ATACCCTACCACTCGTACTTAAAGAGACAGGTATCGATACCAGCAAATCTGTATCAATTGACCCTTATAAAATTACCTACGAGGATTTTATTAAGCGTCAAGAGGCGGGCGAAGACATGACGCCGTACTATGAAAATAAAACCAAACCCAATAAACCTGAAATTACTAGTCAAGCTCGAGGCCGTTGCCTAGCTGGTCAGCCCTGCCCTAAGTCAGGCTACTGGTTCACGCAAGCAAAATCTGACAGTCGTGCTTACTTTAAGCAAGGCGACAT
>NZ_JBEOPC010000548.1:0-274 GCF_040309765.1 Psychrobacter sp. TB20-MNA-CIBAN-0197 | reverse complement strand
CGTCTAGCGTGTGCCCAGCAACCAACAGGGGTAATGCCTTCAATACCGTCATAAACACGGTAACCGTCGCACTGTAAATAGCCTTGATAACCGGCAAGAAATTCTTTTGCGCAAGCGCGACTTCGACCTGCTTGGTAATCGTAAATCACGACAGGCTCACGGCTGACCTCATTGCTGCGATAAACCCACATGTAGGAATTGCTGCTAGGGTTGTCACCTTCATCTAACACTTGTGTACGGGTTTCATCGGCACATAAACTATGCTCACTAAGCA
>NZ_JBEOPC010000547.1:0-274 GCF_040309765.1 Psychrobacter sp. TB20-MNA-CIBAN-0197 | reverse complement strand
ACGTCTTCGTGCTGATGGCGGCCGAGCAGGTCGTAGAGCACGCCTTCACGCAGCGCGCCTTCACAATGATCCATGCGTTGCAGTTCGAGGGCGTCGAAGATCGCTTCGAGAATCGCCAGGCCCGCCGGGAAGATCGCGCGGCGGTCAGGCTTGATGCCTTCGAAATCGATCTTGTCGGCGTCGCCGAGCTTGAACAGTTTGCGCTTGAGCCACGCCAGGCCTTCGGCGTTGACCTCGCCGCTGCCGTGGCCGCCAGCCTTCAGGGCCAGGCCGA
>NZ_JBEOPC010000546.1:0-274 GCF_040309765.1 Psychrobacter sp. TB20-MNA-CIBAN-0197 | reverse complement strand
ATGAGTAAAAAAAGTAATGCTAATACCATCTCAGACCCTGTAGATGGGTTAAAAGTTCGATTAGATAAATGGTTATGGGCTGCGCGATTTTATAAAACTCGTGCAGTTGCACGCGAAATGGTGCAAGGCGGCAAAGTACATTATAATGGCCAACGTACAAAAGCGAGTAAAATAGTAGACGTTGGCGCAAAAGTAAAACTGGCTCAGGGCGTAGATGAAAAGCTGATAACTATACTCTCAGTGCTTGAAAAACGCCAAAGCGCCCCCATTGCAC
>NZ_JBEOPC010000545.1:0-274 GCF_040309765.1 Psychrobacter sp. TB20-MNA-CIBAN-0197 | reverse complement strand
GGCGTATACCCAGGGTGCTCGCCTTTATAAGGCTTGTGCTGAAACGGGCCTCAGTAAGCGTACCTATCGACGTTGGTATCGAGAAGGTCAAGTGCAAGCTGATTTAAGGCCAACAGCAGCTCGACCAGAGCCAGCAAATAAACTCGAAGAACATGAGCGACAACAGATATTAAGTGTGTGCAATCAAGCGGAGTACGCCAGCTTACCCCCGTCGCAAATTGTGCCAACATTATTAGATAACGGGATTTATATCGCCTCGGAATCCAGCTTCTAC
>NZ_JBEOPC010000544.1:0-274 GCF_040309765.1 Psychrobacter sp. TB20-MNA-CIBAN-0197 | reverse complement strand
AGTATATATTGATTAAAAAATGAATAATATTTTTTCAGATAAAAATTATAACTTGTTTATTATTAAAACAAAGGCCAAGTTGAAACATGCTAAGTCAACTATTTCAAAAACCGTCCCCGATGATGGTAGGAATTGATATTGGATCGCACTCTATCAAAGCGGTGCTTTTACGTGAAATTGAAACTGGATTTCGACTAGAAGCACTTGCAATTGAGCCGATGCCAAAAGGTGCGATGAGCGAGCGCACAATCCAAGATATTGAAGCGATTGGTAA
>NZ_JBEOPC010000543.1:0-274 GCF_040309765.1 Psychrobacter sp. TB20-MNA-CIBAN-0197 | reverse complement strand
AGCTGGTATCGCACATGATCGGCATGAAAAATTGGCGCCAAGTGCTTATTTTTACTCGCACCAAACAAATGGCCGACCAACTGGCTAAAGAAATGTGTAAAGACGGTTTAAAAACCGAGTCAATCCATGGTGATAAATCACAAGGCGCACGCGACCGCGCACTACAAAACTTTAAAGAAGGCATTACCCGTGTATTAGTTGCTACCGATGTAGCCGCACGTGGCTTAGATATTCCAACACTTAGATTTGTAATTAACTTTGAACTGCCATACAT
>NZ_JBEOPC010000542.1:0-274 GCF_040309765.1 Psychrobacter sp. TB20-MNA-CIBAN-0197 | reverse complement strand
CAAGAATATATTAGTGAGCTGCGAAAACTCAGAAGTACAGCAATTATAAATGCATTAGCGGTACTTCAGCATCAATTTAAAGCAACCCAATTAAACCAAGAGATAGAAAAACTTAAACAAGATCGACGTGTGCAAGAGCTAAAAATGTCGCAGCGTTCTCAGCTTACTTTATTCTCTTTTTTACTATTACTTTTGGTTGTTGTAACTGGTATTGCGCTTTACCGCCGTGGCGCAGAAAAACGCGCTAAGCAGCAGTTAACAGAGCAAGTTACGC
>NZ_JBEOPC010000541.1:0-274 GCF_040309765.1 Psychrobacter sp. TB20-MNA-CIBAN-0197 | reverse complement strand
GAGCTGGCGCGGGCCTTCGATTCCATGTCCGAGCGCTTGCAAAGCACGGTCGCCTTGCAGCAGCAGTTATTGTGCGACTTGTCCCACGAACTGCGCACGCCGCTGAGCCGTCTGCGTGTGGCCAGCGAAAGCGAACGGGGCTTGGCGCAATTGCGCGAGCGCATCGGCCGCGAAGTCGACGGCATGCAGCGGCTGGTCGAAGACACCCTGCAACTGGCCTGGCTCGACACCGACCGCTCGCCGTTGCCGGATGAAGCGATCCAGATTCAGGCGC
>NZ_JBEOPC010000540.1:0-275 GCF_040309765.1 Psychrobacter sp. TB20-MNA-CIBAN-0197 | reverse complement strand
ACCCAGGCCGCCGCGGCCGCGCAGCAGGCGGAGCAGGACAAGCGGCAGGCGCTCGAGCAGCGTTTGTCGGCCAGCGAGCAAACCCATTTCAGGAAAATGACTGATGCCCAACGTGACCAAGATCGCCTGCGTGATCGCCTTGCTACTGCTGATGTGCGGCTGTCAGTCATCCTCGACGCAGCCGATGTTGCCAAAGGCTGCGACGTGCCAACCACCTCCAGCGCTGGCGGCGTGGATCATGCACCCGTACGAGCCCGACTTGACCCAGCGCATGC
>NZ_JBEOPC010000539.1:0-275 GCF_040309765.1 Psychrobacter sp. TB20-MNA-CIBAN-0197 | reverse complement strand
ATCCAATATTTGTGGAGCAGTAGCTTCATTCAAAGCATTTTTATTCAAATCAGCTCTATTTAAAGCATCTGCTGATGTAGCCGTTATATTCTGCTTTACTAAAGAGTGTTCACTAGTAGCGACTGTCTGAGAACTACTCTTCATGCGAATCGGGCTTAAACCTGCTTTTAAATTTGTATTGGGATTCGAAGCTGTATGGGACGTAATATCAGCTTTATTATTCTGATGGCTCGTTGCAGACGTGTGATTATTGCCAGCGCTTGGCAATCTGGCAC
>NZ_JBEOPC010000538.1:0-275 GCF_040309765.1 Psychrobacter sp. TB20-MNA-CIBAN-0197 | reverse complement strand
ATTCAGGTCATGCATTTGACGTCAATTTTCGAGCCCGAAAATCGGTGGTCATTTAGCGACCGGCCCTCTAAAGTGGCATCCGGTCTGTAGAGTAGGACACTCGGTCAGCCTCCTATCGCACGGTGAGTCAACGATTGACCCATAACGCCATTCAACGCCTTTTGCTCAAACGCTTCGCCCTCGCTGCGGCCACCTACGGATTGGCTTTGCTGCTGCTGTGGCTGGCGTTTTTCACCGGGCATTATCAGCAATCGCTCAGTGGAGTGGCTATCGGC
>NZ_JBEOPC010000537.1:0-275 GCF_040309765.1 Psychrobacter sp. TB20-MNA-CIBAN-0197 | reverse complement strand
CATGCCCTTCGGCGGTGGCGGCGTGTACGCGATGAGCAAATCGGCACTGGTCGGCCTGACCAAAGGCCTGGCCCGCGACCTCGGCCCACGAGGCATCACCATCAACAACGTGCAACCTGGCCCGGTCGACACCGACATGAACCCGGCCCATGGCGAATTCGCCGACAGCCTGATCCCGCTGATGGCCGTCGGTCGTTACGGCACCGCCGAAGAAATCGCCAGCTTCGTCGCCTACCTGGCCGGACCGGAAGCCGGTTACATCACCGGTGCCAGCC
>NZ_JBEOPC010000536.1:0-275 GCF_040309765.1 Psychrobacter sp. TB20-MNA-CIBAN-0197 | reverse complement strand
ATTAAGGCCTTATCCGTTAGCTGGTTTATTAAATAACGCCTTGATGATTGCCAGCTCACAACTAAAACAAGATAACGTACACGTAGAGCAGCCTAATTTAGATAGTGGGTTAATAGTGTGGGTTGATTCACTTAAATTTGAGCAAGTGTTGGTTAACTTAATAACTAACGCGAGCCAAGCTATGAATGGCGCAATAATACGTAAATTAAGTTTTAATGTTGAGTGCTTTGATAATCGAGTAAAACTCTCAATTTTAGATACAGGGCCTGGAATAG
>NZ_JBEOPC010000535.1:0-275 GCF_040309765.1 Psychrobacter sp. TB20-MNA-CIBAN-0197 | reverse complement strand
GCCCCGGGTTGATCTCGGTTTGCAGGTAGTAGTTGATGCGCTCGTTGACCGGGCTGTCGGCATTGACCATTGGCACCTTGGCATTTGGCGCCTTGATGGTCAGCTGGCCGCCCATACGGTCGGTGGCATAGTCGACAACGGCGTCGTCAAGAAACGCTTCGCTGAAGGAATCGATGTAAGCGGTGAAGCTTTTCAGCCCCAGCGCGGTATCTTCAGGCTTCTCTTCGCCCGGCTTGCAGTAGGCAATGCAGGTTTCGGCGTACTGGGTGCCAGGC
>NZ_JBEOPC010000534.1:0-275 GCF_040309765.1 Psychrobacter sp. TB20-MNA-CIBAN-0197 | reverse complement strand
CGTGTAACAAGAACGATACCTTTTTTAGATACCCTAAAGCCGTTTTCTTCATCTGTTTTTTTGTCAAAACCGATTTCAAGACCAGCCGGTATTTCACAGCTTCTATCTATTATTGCGCGTTTAATTTTACAACCTCGGTTTATAACCGCACCGGGTAAAATAACCGACTGCTCAATAGTACAAAATGAGCGAACGTGAACGTTAGAAAACAACAGGGATTTTCTAACCGCAGAGCCCGAAATAATACACCCACCCGAGACTGTTGAGTCTAAAGC
>NZ_JBEOPC010000533.1:0-275 GCF_040309765.1 Psychrobacter sp. TB20-MNA-CIBAN-0197 | reverse complement strand
ATTTGGTGACGTTTTTCTTTATTCATGCAACTTAAAACGTATTAGTGCTAATTGTTGCTCTAATACGTTTTCCCCTTAAGTTAAGCTAGTAACACGTGCTCGAGGGCCTTTTTCAGCCTCTGGCGGTGCAACTTGTTTTGATTTTATTTGTGCGTCAATTACGTTTTTTGCAGCAATAAGTAGCCCAAGCCCTAAAAAGGCACCCGGTGGTAAAATTGCCAGTAAAAATTGATTATCAAAATTAAATACTTCTATGCGCATGCTCTGTGCCCATG
>NZ_JBEOPC010000532.1:0-275 GCF_040309765.1 Psychrobacter sp. TB20-MNA-CIBAN-0197 | reverse complement strand
GTTTAAGCGCATCGGCAAATCTAACTGGTTTACTGAATATAAAACCTTGATACTTATCAATTTGTAAGCTTTGTAATAACGTTAACTGAGCTGTATTTTCTACGCCTTCAGCTATTACCTGGCAACCAATCATATGCGACATGTTAGTTACCGCAGATACAATACTTTTATCTTTTGAGCATTCACAAATGTTATCAATATAAGATTTATCTATTTTAATGTAATCAACTGATAGCTCTTTTAAAACCGATATAGAAGAAAACCCAGTACCAAAA
>NZ_JBEOPC010000531.1:0-275 GCF_040309765.1 Psychrobacter sp. TB20-MNA-CIBAN-0197 | reverse complement strand
CAATCGTGCCATAGCGTGTACGTAATAGACGACTAACTTTTAGACCTTGTGATTCAAATAAACGACGTACTTCGCGGTTACGGCCTTCTTTTAGCTGGACGTGATACCACTTGTTGACGCCTTCGCCGCCGCCTTCTTTGATGTCTTCAAATTTTGCAAGGCCATCTTCTAGCATGACACCAGCGGTCAATGCACGGGCGATATCAGGCGTTACTTCACCCAATACACGTACCGCATATTCCCGAGTAACTTCACCAGATGGATGCATCAAGCGA
>NZ_JBEOPC010000530.1:0-275 GCF_040309765.1 Psychrobacter sp. TB20-MNA-CIBAN-0197 | reverse complement strand
GCCCGCAACGACCTTTACGCTGATTGGCGCTGGCCTGGGAAATCGCTTCGATTGGCAAGCGCTGGACCTTGGCGCGGTAGCTGTAACGACTGATGCGCGCGGTGCCGCTGTCGATCACATAGCGAATGCCCGGTACGGTCAACGAGGTTTCGGCGACGTTGGTCGCCAGCACCACACGACGGCCCGGGTGCGACTGGAAGATGCGCTGCTGTTCAGCCGGCGACAGGCGCGCGTACAGCGGCAGGATTTCAGTGTGCTTGAGCTGGGCCTTGCGC
>NZ_JBEOPC010000529.1:0-275 GCF_040309765.1 Psychrobacter sp. TB20-MNA-CIBAN-0197 | reverse complement strand
ACACTATTCTTTGTAGCGGCTCACCATCGATATGCGCCACTATCTTGGTGACTGTTTGAGACAACTTTACGCGTTTAGTATCTTCATTATAGGTTTTACCAATAAAAGCCTTATTATCAATTGCTACTTCATAAGCCAACCTAATTTGACCAATTTTACTACCAAGATATTGGTTCGCTTTTTCACCTGTTGCCTCTTCCTGTTTGACGCTTGCTTCATATTGTCTGATATAAGGTAAACATGAGGACAAGCTATCGCACTGAGCATGAGTGCTG
>NZ_JBEOPC010000528.1:0-275 GCF_040309765.1 Psychrobacter sp. TB20-MNA-CIBAN-0197 | reverse complement strand
GCTGCAGATGGCACCTTACGATTTCGCCTTGATCCTGCTGATCTACGGCGCCGCCTATGTCTTTGGCGGCCTGTTCGCCAGCGTGCTGAATCGGCATATCAATGCGCAACAGCAGATTTTCACCGGGCTGAGTCTGATCCTGCTCTCGGGGCTGGTGATGCTCTATCTGGCGGCCAGTCATGATCTGTCAGCGGCGACGGTGCTGATTCCGATGCTGATCTGCACGGTAGGCACGACCATTTCACGCCCGCCGGCTACCTCCCGCGCCATGAGCC
>NZ_JBEOPC010000527.1:0-275 GCF_040309765.1 Psychrobacter sp. TB20-MNA-CIBAN-0197 | reverse complement strand
CTTAGACAACTGGGTACGCAAGTATAAAAAAGAGCAGCAAGGCGTTCGTCCAACTAAAGGTCTAGCATTAACTGATGATCCGCGCCGCATACAAGAGCTTGAGCGAGAAGTCAGACAGCTTAAGATAGAGAAAGACATCCTAAATGAGGAGGGATTAAGCGAAGCACTGCTTCGCCCCGACGCAAGGGGAGAGCTATGCTCGAGTGGGCTTCAGCTCTGCTGGCATCGGACAACCTCAACGTCTATCGTTGATTAAAAAGCTGGCAGAGCAGGAC
>NZ_JBEOPC010000526.1:0-275 GCF_040309765.1 Psychrobacter sp. TB20-MNA-CIBAN-0197 | reverse complement strand
ATGTTTCCGCGCCCGGGGTGCGGTTGCCGCCCCATTGGTCAGGGGTCTGGTTGCCCAGTGGCAGGTAGACCATGCCGAGTTTTTCATCGACGCTGGCCAGCGACCACATGGTCGCCGAGTTGCGGCTGTAGGTTTCGCCCGGGGCCAGAGGCTCGGTGGCGTCCGGCTTGTCGCTGTCCCAGTTCCACACCAGGTGACCGTCGCGCACGTCGAAGGCGCGGATCACGCCCGATGGCTCATTGGTCGATTCGTTGTCGGTAACGTGACCGCCCATG
>NZ_JBEOPC010000525.1:0-275 GCF_040309765.1 Psychrobacter sp. TB20-MNA-CIBAN-0197 | reverse complement strand
CGAGTACGCTGAGGAATATCGCCTGTTGCAGGCCGATGGCACGCTGCGCTGGGTGTTCGCGCGCGGGCGTTGCTACAAGGATCATCATGGTCGGCCGATGCGCTTTCTCGGCGCGGCGCTGGACCTGACCGAACGCAAACATACGGAACAGGCGCTGCGTCAGAGCCAGACCGAACTTCAGCTGATCATCAACGCCATGCCGATCCTGATCAGCTACGTCGACGCCGAAGAACGTTTTCGCTTGAACAACGCAGCCTATCTGGACTGGTACGGCC
>NZ_JBEOPC010000524.1:0-275 GCF_040309765.1 Psychrobacter sp. TB20-MNA-CIBAN-0197 | reverse complement strand
CCCTTTTGCTCACCCTGGTCGCCAGCCACGCCAGTGCCGCGACGATGGACAGCGCCCGCACGCGCATCGCCGAGCAGGCGCAGAAGCTCGAACCGGAGCTGCTCGAAACCCGCCGCGACCTTCACGCTCATCCAGAACTTGGCAACACTGAAAAACGCACCGCTGAACTGGTCGCCAAACAGCTGCAAGCAATGGGCCTGGAAGTGAAAACCGGCGTCGCCCGCACCGGCATTGTCGCCATTCTCAAAGGCGCCCTGCCCGGCCCGACCGTGGCC
>NZ_JBEOPC010000523.1:0-275 GCF_040309765.1 Psychrobacter sp. TB20-MNA-CIBAN-0197 | reverse complement strand
AAGTAGGTACTTGTGCTCAAGATTTCAGCCATAAGCTAAGCGATAACCGCCAAGCAATCACCATCACAGACACCGCTGAAAACTCAGGTACAGCGTGTTTAATATTTAATGTTGAGTGTAATGGCAAAGCCTATAAAAGCGCCGACCCTCAGATTATAAATAAAGACGAAAATTAATTAATAACACCTAGTTATTGATTTTAAATTGCACAAGTATAATTTGCCCTGTGCAATTTATTTATAAACTAACTACCTTTTAGGTAAGCACTGGCACAC
>NZ_JBEOPC010000522.1:0-275 GCF_040309765.1 Psychrobacter sp. TB20-MNA-CIBAN-0197 | reverse complement strand
CCTAAAAATAAGTACCCTTTTGGGTTTAATGCTTGTGCAAACTGATTAATAATTTTAGCTTTTATTTCAGGCGCAAAATAAATAAGTACATTACGGCAAAAAATAATATCAAACTTGCCCATTAACGCGTAAGAATCAAGCAAATTCAGGTGCCTAAAACTAACTTGTTTTTTTATTGTATCGTTTACTTGTGCCATACCATTGCCGCTGTCTTTAAAAAACTTTTTACGACGCTCTGCAGATAACCCTCTGGCAAGTGCAAGCGCGTCATACTC
>NZ_JBEOPC010000521.1:0-275 GCF_040309765.1 Psychrobacter sp. TB20-MNA-CIBAN-0197 | reverse complement strand
ACGCGGCACAATGCCATTCGCTGTATCAACCATACCCATCAAATGAGTTAAATCATCCGTTGGCACGCCTGCTATCATATCGATGTCAGTGGTCACCCAAACCATGCCGCAACCGGGACGGCGATTGGGCACTGATGCCAGCTTTAACGTTTGGATATAACCGCCAGGCCAGCGGTGCATCTCCGTCCACTCCGGTAATTGCTCCGGCTGATAAAGCGCAACTGAATCTTCAATGCCAGCAATCACATGAGTATCTTGGGTCAGCAGTTGCCAAG
>NZ_JBEOPC010000520.1:0-275 GCF_040309765.1 Psychrobacter sp. TB20-MNA-CIBAN-0197 | reverse complement strand
GGGCTGGCCGATGTGGTCGAAGTGGCCTCCGCCGGCACCGGTGACTGGCACGTCGGCAACCCGCCGGACAAGCGCAGCCAGGCCGCGGCGAAAGTGCGCGGTTATGACTTGTCGACGCAACGCGCGCAGCAGGTCAGCCGGGCCGATTTCGCCAGCTACGACCTGATTCTCGCCATGGATAACAGCAATCTGCGCAACCTCAAGGCCTTGCAGCCGTCCACCGGCAGGGCCGAGCTGGATCTGTTCCTGCGTCGTTATGCCGGGCTGGTCGATGA
>NZ_JBEOPC010000519.1:0-275 GCF_040309765.1 Psychrobacter sp. TB20-MNA-CIBAN-0197 | reverse complement strand
CGCTGATGGTGCTCTGCATGACGAGCGCCGCGACGAGCAGCAACAGCGACCGCGTGTACGGCCTGTGGGTCGTCGGCCAGCTGATCGCGGGCGCGATCGGCCTGTTCGTGTTGCCGCACGTGTTCGCCGCGTTCGGGCTGCGTGCGCTGTACGTCGCGCTCGCCGGGCTCGCGCTGCTCGCGGCGCCGCTGTCGCGCGGCTTTTCGCCGTCGCTCGGCACGCGAGCCGCGGCTGCGACCAGCGCACGCGGCGACGCGCCGCAAACGCCGCGACAC
>NZ_JBEOPC010000518.1:0-275 GCF_040309765.1 Psychrobacter sp. TB20-MNA-CIBAN-0197 | reverse complement strand
GTATTCGCCCGACTGAGTTAGCAGACAAAAAGCGTCTGACTTCTGAGCTTTATAAGAATCGCAGTAAGATGCGCCGTATTCTGACGGCGGCGTTAAATACTGGACAAGCCCAAGGTAATAATGTCCGCGAAGGCGTGACGATGGGTTATTGCTTCGGTGGTGGTGTCGCGCTAGAGCTGGCACGTTCAGGATTTGAGCAAAAAGCCTTTGTCCCTTTTCACGGTGGCTTGGAGACGCCAACAGGTCAAAGCTATAGCAATACTAAAGGCGAGATA
>NZ_JBEOPC010000517.1:0-275 GCF_040309765.1 Psychrobacter sp. TB20-MNA-CIBAN-0197 | reverse complement strand
CACTAAGCACAGTGCAAAAAGCGAGAAAATAACGGTGCCCCACCAGTCAAATGGCGATTTTTTATCGTTTTTCCACTCACCATGTAAACACAGTTTAATGGTAATGAGCAGCATAAGTACCAAGGGGATCTGCGAGTAAAACACGGCGCGCCATCCCCACATTTCAGTGAGCCAACCACCCATTGCCGGGGCTGCGCTGAGCCCTATATACACACATGCCGCAGAGGTGCCCAGTGCCATCCCTCGTTTATTATCAGGTGTGACAGAGGTAATGA
>NZ_JBEOPC010000516.1:0-275 GCF_040309765.1 Psychrobacter sp. TB20-MNA-CIBAN-0197 | reverse complement strand
ATGGCGGATTACTCGCGCGCCGATTGCAACGATTTATGGTTGCTGACCGAGGTCGAGCACATCGGCAAGCAGCCGCAAGTGCTCGAAGAAGCGTTCACCGAGCAGGCTGACGCAGATGGTTTCAGTCAGGGCTATCGCAACCATTTCGTCGCAACTCCGTGGGACGTGTTGTTTCGCCCGCAGCTCAAGCATCTCAAACCGCGCGTCAGCGGCAGTCAGTTGGCGGTGGTGACCGGCCCGCCCGGCGAAGAAATCTACAGCGATGCCTACGGCCG
>NZ_JBEOPC010000515.1:0-275 GCF_040309765.1 Psychrobacter sp. TB20-MNA-CIBAN-0197 | reverse complement strand
CTTTCAACCTGCCAGTGGCTACGTACCGCATTGAGCGATTGCTCTGCATCTAGTGCCAACGAACTAATATACCAACGGGTTTCTATAGTGTCTGTACCCGCCGATTTATCGTGAACTTGTGCGGTGACTTGAATAACACTCTTTAAACCATACCATTGGTAAGTTTTGCCTAACCAACTTTTATCAATAAGTAATTGCTGACAAGTTCTTGTTTCAATGCGCCCATGCCCTGAGCTGATTTCGGCATGTTTATCATAGTTACTCTTGGTTAATCC
>NZ_JBEOPC010000514.1:0-275 GCF_040309765.1 Psychrobacter sp. TB20-MNA-CIBAN-0197 | reverse complement strand
GTGGTAGGCTTGGCCGACATTCCGGCTTTGATGATGTTGGGCCAGAGTATCGGCGACCGTTCCAAGCGCTTGATCTTCTCCTTTCATCGCGAGCATCTTTTGTGCTGGCCCGATCAGTCCGCTGAGCCGCCCGTTTTTTTGTTTACACCTCCCTCCGACGGCGACGGGCCACTGGCGCTAGTGCTCTCCATTTCTGCGCAAGTTCCAGTTCGAGACGTGATCGACGCTCTGCCCGGTGCACGTATAGCAGAGCTGTCGATCCCAGAGCCAAGCTA
>NZ_JBEOPC010000513.1:0-275 GCF_040309765.1 Psychrobacter sp. TB20-MNA-CIBAN-0197 | reverse complement strand
GGCGGATGAAACTCAACGACATCATTGGCGAAAACAAAGTCGTCGCTGATAACGCCATGGCCAACATCGACGATGCGGTCGCAACGGCCAAAGTCAGCATGGTCATTTCCCTGCTGGTCGCGGTACTGGTCGCCGGCCTCTGCGGTCTGCTGTTGATGCGCGCGATCATGGCGCCGATGAACCGCATCGTGACCATCCTCGACATCATGCGCACCGGTGATCTGAGCTCGCGCCTGAACCTCGATCGCAAGGACGAATTCGGCGCGGTCGAAACC
>NZ_JBEOPC010000512.1:0-275 GCF_040309765.1 Psychrobacter sp. TB20-MNA-CIBAN-0197 | reverse complement strand
ACCCTGTACCACAGCTCGAGAAAACCGACGGGCCACACTCAGTTGCTCATCCGATTCTCAGCGCAGGTTTATATGAGTCATGTCTCAGGCCGATCCGGTCGTACCGCAAGTTCTTCAGCAACGTTCAAGCTGCCGCCACTGAGCCCGGCCTTTCTGACTGAAGAGGACGCCGCCTATTGGGTGCACACGCGGATTCCACTGAACCCGGACAAAGAGTACGGCAGCGTGATCCTGCTGCGTCCGGACGGGAAATTGCTCGCCACTTCACCCATCGC
>NZ_JBEOPC010000511.1:0-275 GCF_040309765.1 Psychrobacter sp. TB20-MNA-CIBAN-0197 | reverse complement strand
GGATAAAATAATGAAATTTAGCTACGTAAATCCAACACTAATTCAATTTGGCCAACAACAAATAGCCTCACTAACTGATTTGATCGCAAAAGATCAAAAAGTACTAGTTGTGTACGGCGGCGGATCAATTAAAAAGAACGGCGTATACGACCAAGTTGCAGCAGCACTTGAAGGTTTTGATTGGGTAGAGTTTTCGGGCGTTGGCGCTAACCCAACAATTGAAGTACTAGATCAAGCAGTAAAAATCTGTAAAGAACAAGACATCGACTTTGTAC
>NZ_JBEOPC010000510.1:0-275 GCF_040309765.1 Psychrobacter sp. TB20-MNA-CIBAN-0197 | reverse complement strand
CTCCAAGTAGGTGAAACGATAACTGCAAAAGGCCCTTTTTCTGATTTTTATGCCACTTCAAATAAAAAAGTTAGTCGCGTGTTTATTGGTGCGGGTTCAGGACTTGCACCACTGAGGTCTATTATTTTTGAACAGTTGAAAAAGCATAAAGATAAAAGTGGTTTGACTCTTATCTATGGTGCGCGAACTGAAGATGACTTGCTATACCATAATGAATTGAAGTCACTGAGTGAGAAGCATAAAAACTTCTCTTATATTCCTACTCTTTCTAATCC
>NZ_JBEOPC010000509.1:0-275 GCF_040309765.1 Psychrobacter sp. TB20-MNA-CIBAN-0197 | reverse complement strand
CCATCCATGTTAACGCTACATGATACCTAATCCCGAGGCATCCTATAACTAGCAGGCATCCAGCCTTATTATCCCTAATTAGCAAACCATCTATCCCTGATGCGATCTTTAAGATACCAATCCCTAGTATCAATGAACTGTTTCGTTCAATCGTGCCGTACAGTTATAATCGCAGATTGACCCAAGGTTAGTAAGAGGTCGAAGCGTCAATCTATGTAAGCATATGCTTACATAGATATTTATATGACCGCTTTTATGGTTCGCTCATATACGGC
>NZ_JBEOPC010000508.1:0-275 GCF_040309765.1 Psychrobacter sp. TB20-MNA-CIBAN-0197 | reverse complement strand
ATTTTCAACTACTTTGTGCCTTTAAGCTAAGTAATAAAAAGCGTACCTTTAAATAAGCAACTAAGCTAAATTGCTTTTTAAGAAGCCTATTCACACCAACTCTAAATTTACTTGTGTCCTGCTTGCAATTTGAATCATCACAACCCACAAATGTATAACTATAGCTGTTTACAAAAGCACGCCTAATATATTGCAGCATATTTGGCACTGCAGCACTTGGCGGCACAAGTTTGAATAAAGCATCTGTAAACGGGGCTTTATCTTCAATATTGGGC
>NZ_JBEOPC010000507.1:0-275 GCF_040309765.1 Psychrobacter sp. TB20-MNA-CIBAN-0197 | reverse complement strand
GCCATCTATATCGTTTTCTTGCGCGGCTACTTCGTTTAAAAAGTTAAGCGCTTGCTCAAGCGTATAACCGTCGGCTAAGTTGGCGCTTAATGTAATTGCGCGCATACGGTTGTATCGGTTTAAGCGCGATGCGGTTGCTTCTTCTTTTAAGCTGATAAGGCTATCAAGTGGGACTAGTTCACCGCTTCGTGATTTAAGATATATATTTGAAATGTCAGTAGGGTTAGTAAAGTCTTCTTTAGTCCCTTTTAAAATTACATCGTATTCTTCACCAC
>NZ_JBEOPC010000506.1:0-276 GCF_040309765.1 Psychrobacter sp. TB20-MNA-CIBAN-0197 | reverse complement strand
AGCTTCAGCCGACCATCGCGCAGATCAAACAAAGCATCACCGAAGCGCGCGGCACGGCCGATCAGTCATCGGAAATTGCCCGCCAGACCAGCGAAGGCATGCAGGTGCAATTCCGCGAGATCGATCAGGTCGCCACCGCCTCCAACGAAATGAGCGCCACTGCCCACGACGTCGCCAACAGTGCCTCGAACGCCGCCAACGCCGCCAAGGGTGCCGATCAGTCGGCGAAGGACGGCATGGCGATCATCGAGCGCAGCACCCGCGACATCAATCAGC
>NZ_JBEOPC010000505.1:0-276 GCF_040309765.1 Psychrobacter sp. TB20-MNA-CIBAN-0197 | reverse complement strand
CGGCGAGGCCGACCGCCAGCGCCAGCCAGAGCAGCCAGCGGCTGGAGAAGTGCAAGTGATTCTGTTGCAGTTGCCTGAGGTCTTCGGCGAGCGAAAACACCGGTTTATAGGCGTTGTTGGCTGCGGCCTCGAAGCTCACGGCCGGCACCTCAGCGCTGCGGATCTGCTTCTCAGCGGAATCCCACCATTTCACGCGGATGGCTGGCAGCGTGAAAGTGCCGGCGCTGTCGATGCGATAGCTGGCGCTGTCGATACGTTGGCCGCCGAGAATATTGC
>NZ_JBEOPC010000504.1:0-276 GCF_040309765.1 Psychrobacter sp. TB20-MNA-CIBAN-0197 | reverse complement strand
CCGCCAAGTCGTCTTCACAGCGATCGACCACACCCAATTCGACCGCGAGCTTGCGCGATTGCGGATCCAGATCGACGCCGACCACTTCACGGCACAAGCCGCTTTCACGCAAACCCTTGGCAAACGAACCACCGATCAGCCCCAGACCAACCACCACAAGGCGACCGATCATAGGTGCAGCAGGTTGCAGCGCAGTGACATCAACCACGAGCCAGAACCTTGCGCAGCGCCTCAAGGAAACGGCTGTTTTCTGCCGGCAGACCGATGGTCACCCGC
>NZ_JBEOPC010000503.1:0-276 GCF_040309765.1 Psychrobacter sp. TB20-MNA-CIBAN-0197 | reverse complement strand
AGGACGACCTGCGCGGCCTGCTGAACGAATACAAGGCTGCCGGCATCAAGCGCATCGTTGCCCTGCGTGGCGACCTGCCGTCCGGCATGGGCATGACCAGCGGTGAGCTGCGTCACGCCAATGAACTGGTGGAATTCATTCGTGAAGAAACCGCCGATCATTTCCACATCGAAGTCGCCGCTTACCCGGAAATGCATCCGCAAGCGCGCAACTACGAAGACGATCTCGCCAACTTCGTGCGCAAGGCAAAGGCCGGTGCCGACAGCGCGATTACCC
>NZ_JBEOPC010000502.1:0-276 GCF_040309765.1 Psychrobacter sp. TB20-MNA-CIBAN-0197 | reverse complement strand
CGTTTTGGGCGCTGTGCGTTTCGTGCCTTTGCTCAACGGGCCACTGGCCTGAGCATTTGCGAGCAGGCGCTGAATTCCTTTCAACGGCGCCGGTCTTACACCGGCAGCCAGAGTTTAAACGCAGCGTACTTGCCCCTGGCAAACGTGTGCGTCCGGTGATTTCGCTTCATTAAAGGTAAAGCCGTTTCGGCCCGTTATACTTGCGACACTTCAGGCCGCAGTGCGGCATTCAGAATTTTCAGCCACCACAAAGGGAGCGGCGGGTGAGTCTCACAG
>NZ_JBEOPC010000501.1:0-276 GCF_040309765.1 Psychrobacter sp. TB20-MNA-CIBAN-0197 | reverse complement strand
GTCAATCCTTGCATCTGCAGAATCAGGGCGGCAAAACGCCAGGCGTGCATCTGCTAGGTTTGTGGTGTTGGTAAGGCTGAGGATTTTTTGGTAATTGCCGGCATGCGCCGGCACTTTGTCCAGGTCGGTCCAGACCTGTTTGCCGGTCTTCTCCGCAAACAAGTGCTTGCCGTAGCGCGACAATAAGCTGCGATGACGTTCAATAGATTCCTTGGCATGTTTGCCCGAGGTCGTCCTCGTGTCGATGAGGTCCAGATAAGGCGCCATGGCCTGCAC
>NZ_JBEOPC010000500.1:0-276 GCF_040309765.1 Psychrobacter sp. TB20-MNA-CIBAN-0197 | reverse complement strand
ATCGACAGCCAACCGCTGTTCGAACACATCTACGATGCCTTGATCGAAAAACGCACCCTGGATATCGAATATGCACTGAGTTTCGCCGCTAACCCGCAGCAGGATCCCGCTCGCTTGATCGCCGAGCTGGAGCGCGCCATCGGCGCTGCGTTGCCGGATCTCACTCCGCGTCTGGCCCTTCAGGCACAAACCCTGTTCGAACGGCACCTGCGCAACAGCGCCCCGGACTGGTACCGCAGCGCCGACGCGGCCAAGCGGGCCGAACTGGCGTTGCAC
>NZ_JBEOPC010000499.1:0-276 GCF_040309765.1 Psychrobacter sp. TB20-MNA-CIBAN-0197 | reverse complement strand
CACCGCGCACAGCAAAGTGCTGGCACTGGACCCGGACACCGGCAAGGAAATCTGGCGCTTCGATCCACAGATCAAGAGCCCGGTCGGCTTCAAGGGCTTCGCCCACATGACCTGCCGTGGCGTGTCGTATTACGACGAAGCCGCCTATGCCAAGTCTGAAAACGCCGGTTCCGCTGTCATCTCCGAAGCCGGCCAGGCTGTTGCTCAGGCCTGCCCGCGTCGTCTGTACCTGCCAACCGCTGATGCCCGCCTGATTGCGTTGAACGCCGACACCGG
>NZ_JBEOPC010000498.1:0-276 GCF_040309765.1 Psychrobacter sp. TB20-MNA-CIBAN-0197 | reverse complement strand
GTATATCAGCAGTTTATTGATGAACTTAAAGCGCGCACTGAGAAAAACATTATTGCTGGCGACCCACAAGATTTAAATACTAACTTTGGCGCACTTATCTCTAAAAAGCACCAAGAACTAGTAATGAGCTACGTTAATAAAGGCATCGAAGAAGGTGCAACGCTATTAACTGGTGGTACAACGCTTTCACCTGAATCTGCACCTAATGGCTATTTTGTAGCACCGACTGTGTTCATTGATTGCAACGACGATATGACAATCGTTAAAGAAGAAATA
>NZ_JBEOPC010000497.1:0-276 GCF_040309765.1 Psychrobacter sp. TB20-MNA-CIBAN-0197 | reverse complement strand
AGGCTACGGCTACTACGCCGACCAGCAGGAAAAGAAACTGCGCGCGAGCATGGCCAACACTGGCGTTGAAGTGCAGCGTCAGGGCGATCAGATCAAGCTGATCATGCCGGGCAACATCACCTTCGCCACCGATTCGGCGAACATCGCTTCCAGCTTCTATCAACCGCTGAACAACCTGGCCAACTCGCTAAAAGAGTTCAACCAGAACCAGATCGAAATCGTCGGCTACACCGACAGCACCGGCAGCCGCCAGCACAACATGGACCTGTCCCAACG
>NZ_JBEOPC010000496.1:0-276 GCF_040309765.1 Psychrobacter sp. TB20-MNA-CIBAN-0197 | reverse complement strand
ACATGCACATTGAGATTGACCTCCGCAGCCTTCGCCAATGGCGACTGTGGATTGCCGGTGACGCTGATCAGCTGGATACCCAGGCGTTTGATCAATGGCAGCAGCGTCACGATTTCGTTGGTCGAGCCAGAGTTCGACAGGGCCAGAATCACATCGTCGCGGGTGATCATGCCCATGTCGCCGTGGCTGGCTTCGGCCGGATGCACAAAAAACGCCGGAGTGCCGGTGCTGGCCAGGGTGGCGGCGATCTTGTTGCCGATATGCCCGGATTTACCC
>NZ_JBEOPC010000495.1:0-276 GCF_040309765.1 Psychrobacter sp. TB20-MNA-CIBAN-0197 | reverse complement strand
CACAAGTAGATGCGACCCAACATACCCATCAACTAACAGGCGCTGTTCATGCGGCGGCAACCATGCAAGGGCAACACTTACATCTCTTTGAAGATGTCGGCCGTCACAATGCCCTCGACAAGCTCATTGGCTGGCAACTACGACACAAAGTAGATGTCGACTGTGTAGTGATGACCTCGCGCCTATCGATCGAGCTGGTACAAAAATCCATTCGTAGCCAAATACCTTGGTTGGTCGGTATGTCTGCACCCACTAGCACTGCCGTGTGTGTCGCAG
>NZ_JBEOPC010000494.1:0-276 GCF_040309765.1 Psychrobacter sp. TB20-MNA-CIBAN-0197 | reverse complement strand
GAATAATAGCGCGCCTGAATTCGGCGTCTACCTTCCGCCACTGATCGTTGCATATACCTCTGGGGACAACGAAACTCTCAGCCTTCCGTTTTATTTTAGCCGCTCAGGTTATGCGTCCTCCGTTACATCAGCAGCAAGAACCAACGCTAAAAAAGTTGTTCCAAACAATCGTTTAGTTATGCTGGATTACTCAACTCATCTAGAAGTTCTAGTCTCAAATGTCACACTTGGATCAGATAAGCTTCGGCATGAACTAGTAAAACATGCCAATCTCTC
>NZ_JBEOPC010000493.1:0-276 GCF_040309765.1 Psychrobacter sp. TB20-MNA-CIBAN-0197 | reverse complement strand
AGATACAATAGTATCCGAACGCGTCATCCCTATTAAAACCTTCATCTATGAAGCTCCAAGTAATTTTTTATAAAGTTTAATATATTTTTTAGCTATTATATCTACTGTAAAGTTAGCAGTTATTAATTGCTCAGAATAGCTTTGTGCTTCACCACTATTTTTATTATGTAATGCAATAGCATCTTCTGTACTTTTAGCAATTTCAGCAGCACTAAAACCTTTAGCAATGTAACCATTTTTATCAGTAAAAATGGCATCGCTCGCTCCACTTACAGG
>NZ_JBEOPC010000492.1:0-276 GCF_040309765.1 Psychrobacter sp. TB20-MNA-CIBAN-0197 | reverse complement strand
ATATTTACGCTTGTGCTGTTTTGCTCATTTTTTATTGATGCGAGATGCTCAGCTATAGTGCTATAAAACTTCTCTTTATCAATTGGTTTAGCTAAGTAATCAGTAAAACCAAGTGCTAAATACTGCTCGATCTCATGGCTCATTGCATTGGCCGTTAAGGCAAATATTGGCTGCTCATAACCGCACTGCCTGAGCAACTCAAAAGCAGTAATGCCATCCATAATAGGCATTTGAATGTCCAACAGCACAAAATCAGGATACTCTTTTAAACATTGC
>NZ_JBEOPC010000491.1:0-276 GCF_040309765.1 Psychrobacter sp. TB20-MNA-CIBAN-0197 | reverse complement strand
AACTTGCTCTTCACATATTAAGGCATTCTCACTTGCCTCTTGCAGAGCTTCATTAAGTTGCTCGCACACAATTTGCTGCTGCGATTTTACCTCAGCACTTTGAATTTGGCGTTGCTGTAATTTAATTAAATTTTGTTTAAGCGTTTGAGTTTGTTGCTTTACATTTATTTGCTGTTGCTCCGCGCGGGTAAGCTCGGTGTGTATAACATGTTGCTGATGCTGTGCATCGCTTAGTTTATCTTGCTGGGCTTGTACTTGCCCCTCTAGGCTTGCAAG
>NZ_JBEOPC010000490.1:0-276 GCF_040309765.1 Psychrobacter sp. TB20-MNA-CIBAN-0197 | reverse complement strand
GCGGATAGCCGGCGTATTGCTCGATGTGCGCATCCAGCGCGGCGTAGGGCAGGCGACGCGCGCGGAGTTCGGCAGGTTGCGCGTGATTGAGACTGGCCAGCAGCAACACCGCGCCTTGCTGCGCGATCAACGGATCGCTGACCGGACTGTTCGCCAGCCAGCTGACCAATTGGCTCTGCCCCGAGTCCAGCGACAGCCGCCCCGGATGATCGAGCAAGCGGCGACTGGCCTCGGCATGCGCGCCCAGCGAGTCCTGCACCCATTGCCCTTCAGGGA
>NZ_JBEOPC010000489.1:0-276 GCF_040309765.1 Psychrobacter sp. TB20-MNA-CIBAN-0197 | reverse complement strand
GTACCCGGAGCCCTGCACTGATGACGACTTACGCCGTCGGTGACCTGCAAGGCTGCCTCGAACCGCTCAAGTGCCTGCTCAAGCAAGTTGCCTTCGACCCGGTGCTGGATCGGCTATGGCTGGTCGGCGATCTGGTCAACCGCGGCCCGCAGTCGCTGGAAACCCTGCGCTTTCTCTACGAGATGCGCGAGTCGCTGGTCTGTGTGCTCGGCAATCACGACCTGCACCTGCTGGCCGCCGCGAAGAAGATCGAGCGCTTGAAGAAAAGCGACACAC
>NZ_JBEOPC010000488.1:0-276 GCF_040309765.1 Psychrobacter sp. TB20-MNA-CIBAN-0197 | reverse complement strand
CTGCTGCGCACGACTTTGCGATTCACTCAAGCGCTCATTGCTCAAGGGATGTGAACGTACAAAACTGGGTAAAAACCGATTGGCTGTCTGATTCAGCTGGCTTTGTTGATTCATCGTCGCAAAAAAGCTGGGCATCGCCCGTGGGTCATATCCAGCTTGGGTCATGATTTGCATCCCTACCCGATCAGCCTCACGCTCATTATTGCGACTAACGCCATGCTGCTATTCATCGTCGCCGTTTGGCTGCCCATCATCACTGCCGCTGCCGCATCACCA
>NZ_JBEOPC010000487.1:0-276 GCF_040309765.1 Psychrobacter sp. TB20-MNA-CIBAN-0197 | reverse complement strand
ACCCAGTACTTCTTCAACGCCGACAGCTACTTCTACTTCGTCGACCGTTTGCAGGCGCTGGGCGTGGATCTGCCGATCGTGCCGGGGATCATGCCGATCACCAACTACAGCAAACTCGCGCGCTTCTCCGATGCCTGCGGTGCGGAAATCCCGCGCTGGATCCGCAAGCAACTGGAAGCCTACGGCGACGACACGCGAAGCATTCAAAGCTTCGGCGAACAAGTCGTCAGCGAAATGTGCGAACGCCTGCTGCAGGGCGGCGCACCGGGGCTGCAC
>NZ_JBEOPC010000486.1:0-276 GCF_040309765.1 Psychrobacter sp. TB20-MNA-CIBAN-0197 | reverse complement strand
AGCGGGATCCGTGAACCTGATCAGGTTAATACCTGCGTAGGGAACAAGCTGCCTAAAATGGGACGCTTGTGCGTCTTTTTTTATGCGCACAATAAAGTGATTTATTTTTTAGGCTGCAAAGTAGCATGTACGCTACTTTACGATCTTTCTCTATTCCTCGGAATATCTGACAAGACAACCCTTAAGCAATGAGGCAAGTCATGTCAAATACTACAAATAAAGCGTCACGCCGAGAAACTCGTGCTGCCGCGTCTGAATATATTTATAACTTAACGG
>NZ_JBEOPC010000485.1:0-276 GCF_040309765.1 Psychrobacter sp. TB20-MNA-CIBAN-0197 | reverse complement strand
AGCTTTAATGGAGAGGGAAATGTTTGGACACAGCTTGTGAGAGGTGATTTTAATTCAGCTTTGCTTGTTAGCATTGTTGGTTACTTATCTGAATTTAGATATCGATTTATTAAAGAATCTCGCAATAACTAAAATATTAAAAAGCTGATAATTAAATCAGCCTTTTAATATTTTACAGTGGATTACCTGATTAAACGCGATTAATGGGTTGCTCTGTCGCCCCAAATTTCTTCTAGGCGGCTGTCGCGACCACAACGCCAACGATAGGTGTTGTAT
>NZ_JBEOPC010000484.1:0-277 GCF_040309765.1 Psychrobacter sp. TB20-MNA-CIBAN-0197 | reverse complement strand
GCTCAAAGCGCTTCGCAACCTTATTACCGTCTTTATCTAAAGCCGTTTTTGCTAATGCTGCCGTTGCTGGCGGATATTCTATAATCAAAGTCGGCAAATCGTGACCCAAATTTGGCTCGACTACATGGCTAAATAATAGGTCTAACCAGCTTTGACGAATATCTTCTTCACTATTGGTTGTCACGCTCTCTACATTATTAAAATTAAAACCGGTCAAACCTTTATCTTCTGCCACTGCTTGTAATGTCGCCAAACTGGCCGTCAGTGGATGTATGCC
>NZ_JBEOPC010000483.1:0-277 GCF_040309765.1 Psychrobacter sp. TB20-MNA-CIBAN-0197 | reverse complement strand
CCAATAGCGGGTGTCACCATTGGCCAGTTGTACCGGTTTGAAGCGGTCGATGAACGCTACGATTTCCTTGGGCAATACCTTGCGAAACTCGGCCGCGCCAATCGCACCGCCGACGGCGAACATGCCCAGCTGGATCATCGATTCCACGGTGCCCATCAGGTGTTCGACCGCTTCGGTCGTGCGTCCCTGCGCCCACTCGACAATGCCTTCGAATACTTCATCGAGCATCTGATAGGCCATGTACGCCATCATCGCTTCACCGAGCACCGGCACGAAG
>NZ_JBEOPC010000482.1:0-277 GCF_040309765.1 Psychrobacter sp. TB20-MNA-CIBAN-0197 | reverse complement strand
AGCGAGAAGTTGCCCCACAGGCTGTAGTCACCGAGGGCGAAGCCGGTGGTGGTGACCACCGAGGTCACGTTCAGCGCCACATGCCGCAGCGCTTCCAGCCAATGCAGCTTGGTGGTCCACCAGTACCAGGTGCCGAGCACCAGCCAGGTCACCAGCAGCATTGCCAGCAAACCCTGCACCTGTTGATCCCTGATCAACGCACGGCGGTTGCCGCGCAGCGTCGCCACGTACAGGGTGAACGGCAGGCTGCCGAGGATCATGATGACGATCGCCACCC
>NZ_JBEOPC010000481.1:0-277 GCF_040309765.1 Psychrobacter sp. TB20-MNA-CIBAN-0197 | reverse complement strand
ATGTAAAATGGAGAGAGGCAGATAACGTCCATATCAACCCAATAGGTATTACTACACTTTAAAAGCATTTCATATCTAAAATGATTCGCAAAACCTGCGTAACTTCCTTTCCCCTTGCCTGTGACTGCTCCATAAGTGAATATTTTATCTCTAGGGAGTATTAAATTAGCGTCTAGCACTTCCACACCTTCAGGTATGTTTAGCACTTCATCATAAGTATATAAGTATACTTTATGCCCTGCGCGCAAAAAAGACGTTAAACACACTCTCTCTAACC
>NZ_JBEOPC010000480.1:0-277 GCF_040309765.1 Psychrobacter sp. TB20-MNA-CIBAN-0197 | reverse complement strand
AGGTGAAGGAAGTACATTTTCTTTCACAGTACAAATACAACCGCGCTTAAGTAAAGAACAAGATTTACCGAGTCATTTAATTAAAAACAAACATATTTTAATTATTGATGAGTGCTCGTTATATGCTAACACCGCTAATAAGCAGCTCACTGTTTGGGGTGCAAAAGTTAATTGTATACATAACTATCTTGAGGTTGATGATTACTTAAGTAATGTAACCACCCACCCTGGTGCTATTTTAGTTGATTACTACTTTTTTGAAAAAGCCCCACAAACG
>NZ_JBEOPC010000479.1:0-277 GCF_040309765.1 Psychrobacter sp. TB20-MNA-CIBAN-0197 | reverse complement strand
ACTGACTCTGTCAACAGTACAAATTCCACATAACGATCGAGGGTCATGATGGCTTCTGATAAATCCATAATCAAGGCAGTATCATTATTATCACCACTGTCATAAAGGCGCTGCAGACCATTGACGATGGCGGTATTTAACACTTCTGCACCAACCAAAGAAATCAGCTCAAAAATACAAGACAGCTGCTTTAGCACGGTAATAGAGTCTAATAATAAAGGCGCTTGACTGTTATCATCGTTAAATTCGCTTAGATGAATCTCAGTGTCTTTAAGGG
>NZ_JBEOPC010000478.1:0-277 GCF_040309765.1 Psychrobacter sp. TB20-MNA-CIBAN-0197 | reverse complement strand
ACGTAGTAGTGATCGGTGCCGGCCCTGGTGGCTATGTAGCGGCCATCAAGGCTGCTCAGTTGGGCCTGACCACTGCCTGCATCGAGAAGTACACCGACGCAGAGGGCAAGCAAGCCCTGGGCGGTACCTGCCTGAACGTGGGTTGCATTCCTTCCAAGGCGCTGCTCGACAGCTCGTGGAAATACAAGGAAGCCAAAGAGAGCTTCAACGTTCACGGTATCTCGACCGGCGAAGTCAAAATGGACGTCGCTGCGATGGTTGGCCGCAAGGCTGGCAT
>NZ_JBEOPC010000477.1:0-277 GCF_040309765.1 Psychrobacter sp. TB20-MNA-CIBAN-0197 | reverse complement strand
ATGATGAGTGGCAAGCGATCAAGGCCATGCGCGCCGGCATGGAAAGTGCCAAGTGGAGCGGCGGCGAGGCGATTCCCGAAGCCGCCGGGATTCATGATTTGCTCAAGCAATTGCCCTCCAAGCGCTATCCGATCAGCAACAACGGCAATCCCGGCGGCGCGACCGAAACGCGTTTCAAAGCGCGGGTGACCAAGCAATATTTGATACACGGTTCGATCGGCCCGTCCTGTGCGGTGGCCTGGTTCAACGACGGCGTGCTCACAGTGTGGACCCACAC
>NZ_JBEOPC010000476.1:0-277 GCF_040309765.1 Psychrobacter sp. TB20-MNA-CIBAN-0197 | reverse complement strand
GCTCTGAAGATGTTATGTGATAAATTCATACGTCGTCATCTTCCTTAAACAGCTGCTCCGAAAAGTCAGGAAAATCCAAATCCTCATCCGGCTCTGAGAGGTAATGTACTTGAGCTGATTTACTGGTATCAATCTCAACTGGCTTATAAGCTCGTGTTTTGCGTTCTTTGGCCTTTTCATCAGCTCGATTATCACGGATATTGCGTATTCGTTCAGCATCTGACAAACCAGTTTGTTTTGGTGCTATTTTTTCTGCTTGTTTAACAACACCTATTAC
>NZ_JBEOPC010000475.1:0-277 GCF_040309765.1 Psychrobacter sp. TB20-MNA-CIBAN-0197 | reverse complement strand
GAACACCACCGAAAGCGCCGAGGCTTGCAGAATCATGTGCGTGCGGTTCTGCGCCAGACGCTGCTGCAATTGCCTGTCGAGGAATTTCAGCGTGGCCTGATTGAGCTGGTAGGTGTGTTCCATCAGCCCGGTGACCTGATCGTAGAATGCCTGCCACGGCGCATCGAGGGTGTCGGCCATTACCACTTGTTCTTCGAACAGCTCGCTGGCCTGTTTGAGCGAAGCCTTGCTGCTGTCGGCCTGGGCGCTGAGGGATTCGCGTGCAGCGCTGCTGGAA
>NZ_JBEOPC010000474.1:0-277 GCF_040309765.1 Psychrobacter sp. TB20-MNA-CIBAN-0197 | reverse complement strand
GCACTAGGTCGTGATAATACTGGGATTGATCCGGTGCATTTACTGGCAGTTTTATTACAGGATGAGTCTAACTTGTCTATCTGTCAGCAAGCAGGTGCATCTATTCCAGCATTAAAGAATGGCGTGGCGAAGGCATTGGACAATCAAGCTAAGATTGCTGAACCTACCGGTGATGTAAATCTAAATCCAAACGCAGTTAAAATTCTAAATTTGGCCGATCGCCAAGCGCAAAAAGCTGGTGATGATTTTATTGCAACAGAATGGGTTATATTGGCAC
>NZ_JBEOPC010000473.1:0-277 GCF_040309765.1 Psychrobacter sp. TB20-MNA-CIBAN-0197 | reverse complement strand
CAGCGGCGCAGAACAAAGTGGTATGGCTGATAGGAGGCGTATTGAAGGTCGCGTCCACGCCAGACTCGGTGTTCATTATTCGCGAGCGCTGACCCGAGACTCGACTGCGCCGGCAGTTGCGCCGTAAACACGCATAAAAAAAGCCCGCAGTGTGAGCGGGCGAAAGACCAAAGAAGCTATATGCGCAGTCGCTTCCCGGTGGGGGCAGCTGCTTGGGGGTCAGCTGCCCCGATACGTGGAATAGCTGTAAGGCGAAATCAGCAGAGGCACGTGATAG
>NZ_JBEOPC010000472.1:0-277 GCF_040309765.1 Psychrobacter sp. TB20-MNA-CIBAN-0197 | reverse complement strand
CATCAGCACACCGATGAACTGATCATGAGCTCCAACGACACCGCCGCCCCGGCGTTAAAGGAAATCTTCAACGCCGAGCGCTTGCAGCACATCGCTGACGAAATGAGCGCGGTGTACCCGGCGTTCAAGTCCAAGACGTTTCTCAAACACGCCCAGGACGGACTCGCTGAACTGTCAGTAATGCAACGCATGGCGCGTGTCAGCGAAAGCCTGCATGCCGTGTTGCCGCTGGATTACCAAGATTCCCTCGAAGTGCTTTTCGAACTCGCGCCACGGC
>NZ_JBEOPC010000471.1:0-277 GCF_040309765.1 Psychrobacter sp. TB20-MNA-CIBAN-0197 | reverse complement strand
CCCATGCTCGGCGCGTACTGGCCGAAATACACGCCGCTGTCGTGGCTCAGATCAAGGCCACCGTGGAACGAGCCGACCGCCGCCGGTTTGACCAGACCCTGGGCCATGCTGCGGCTGGGCGTGGTGCCAAGCTTGAGATCGAAGTCGCCCAGTTCACCCTGAAAAACCTGCGCGTGCGCGGTCGCGCCTGACAGCAGGCTGACGAACAATAAATAGGGAAATGGGCGCATGCGTCACTCCATGAACCGCGAGCGCAGGGCAAAGGCCTGCTGAAACG
>NZ_JBEOPC010000470.1:0-277 GCF_040309765.1 Psychrobacter sp. TB20-MNA-CIBAN-0197 | reverse complement strand
GATCAGGCCGCGTCGTCGTACTGCAGACGGAACTGGTTGAGCAGTGCGAACACGCGCAGACCGTTGATGTAATCCGGCGGGAACAGCACGTTCACGCGGCTCGGGTCCTGCACGTCGCGCTCGACGATCAGGTGTTCGGCGAACAGTTCGGCGTTCTCCACATGGCCTTCGAGTTCGAGCTTGGCGTACTGCGCGATCAGCTCGCCGCGAATGGTCGCCGGGGTGACGATAGGCTGGCCGGCGCCGAAACGGGTGCCGTCGGAGGCCAGTTTGTGGC
>NZ_JBEOPC010000469.1:0-277 GCF_040309765.1 Psychrobacter sp. TB20-MNA-CIBAN-0197 | reverse complement strand
GTAATTACTACCACCGTGGTGATTACGCCTTATTTGAAGAAGACAGCCTACTAACCCAAGACGCATACGGCCTGCTTAATCTAGGTGTTACTTGGTACAGCGCCGACGGCCATTGGACCGCTGGTGTATATGGTAAAAACCTCACCAATGAAGAATACATGATTGGCGGTTACCAGTTTGTAGCACCCGATCCGAGTGATCCAACTAATGTAGGTAAATATACCCCAGGTTTAGGTGGCGATAATACCTTAATTGGCTACTTTGGCGACCCACGTAC
>NZ_JBEOPC010000468.1:0-277 GCF_040309765.1 Psychrobacter sp. TB20-MNA-CIBAN-0197 | reverse complement strand
CACTTAGGTCTTGATCAAAGCCTTGTTTTTTAGCAAGGCGAAGTACATCACGTTGCAAATAAATATTGTTGGGTTGTATTTCGAGTGCTTTTTTATAGTCAATGTAGGCATCATCATACTGTTTACTGCTTTGGTACAATAAAGCGGATAAATAAAAAGTATAAGCATTTTGAAAGCCATTTTTAACGTCTCGGGTAACCTTACTCATACTTGGATAATGCTGCTGCGCTTCTTTTGTAGCGGAATCTAGCGCTGCCTGATTTTGAATAAGTGCGTC
>NZ_JBEOPC010000467.1:0-277 GCF_040309765.1 Psychrobacter sp. TB20-MNA-CIBAN-0197 | reverse complement strand
CACCTATAGCGTAGCTTTCTTGATTATCTTGCCCTGGTTCATCGGCAACACTATTGCGGCTGTTATCAAGCGTAAACGCATCGTAACCATTGTTTATGTCAATATAGTGAAGGTTTAACTCAGTATTTAAATGCTTTGTAAGCTGACTGTTTATTTTAAAGCGGGCTACTTGTTCGTCTTGATTTTGTGTTTCGTCATTTAAGTACAAGTTATCTACGTAACCGTCTGACTTTCTGCGAAAGTAGCTAACGCGTGCGCTAGTGTCATCTGTTAAACC
>NZ_JBEOPC010000466.1:0-278 GCF_040309765.1 Psychrobacter sp. TB20-MNA-CIBAN-0197 | reverse complement strand
AATCAAAACTAACAAAACGCCCACCGCCCATAAAAAATAAACTTAAGAGCATAGCAAAATAAATTGCCGAAAATTCTATGCCATTATTTAAAATAGATGGTTTACCTTTTTCGTATAGGTAATCAGGAAAGCCGTGCTCTTCAACTAATTCTCGAATTTTTCCTATCCTGTCTTGTACTTCTAATGAGTTTTCGAGGATTTCTTTTGCACCTGGGATAGATAACCAATCAAGTACTTGCGCAGCACTTGTTTCTGGATTAGTCGGCGCTATTGCAAAC
>NZ_JBEOPC010000465.1:0-278 GCF_040309765.1 Psychrobacter sp. TB20-MNA-CIBAN-0197 | reverse complement strand
AGGTTAGCCAATGCATTATCCAAACCTGCGATGACCGCATCACTATTTAACGGTTCACCAATCACGCCGGTAGAGAATGGCAATATCGTATTGGTATCTACACCGGCCTTTTCAGCCAACGCTGTACAGATATCAAGGGCACGGCGTTTACCATCAGCGCCCGTACCTGCATTTGCGTTACCAGTATTAGTGACTAAATAGCGTGGGCTAACTTTAGCAAAGTGCTCACGCAATACTCGCACTGGCGCTGCACAAAAGGTGTTTTTAGTGGTGACAAC
>NZ_JBEOPC010000464.1:0-278 GCF_040309765.1 Psychrobacter sp. TB20-MNA-CIBAN-0197 | reverse complement strand
CTCCATTCGTGTGCGCGGAGAAGATGGCTTTACCGGCTTAGTAGGATTATTACCACCAGCATCTCGCAGGGCGTGTGTATTAATTGACCCACCGTACGAAATTAAAGATGACTACGAAACGGTTGTAAAAACCTTAGTTAAAGCTCATCTGCGTTTTGCTACAGGTACTTATATGATTTGGTATCCGGTAGTAGACAGAGAACGCATTGATAATATGGAGCAGGGCTTAATTGATTCAGGAATGCGCAACATTCAGCTATTTGAATTAGGCACTGAAG
>NZ_JBEOPC010000463.1:0-278 GCF_040309765.1 Psychrobacter sp. TB20-MNA-CIBAN-0197 | reverse complement strand
TAACAAAGGTGTATTTAAAAAAGAGCGACTTACGCTTAAATTTGGCCGTGTGCAAAACGTTAATATTGCCGAGCCGTTTTATTTTACCCCCGTAAACTTAGTTAATTGTATTTTTGATGCCGCTGGCAGTGTGTCGCAAGAAGTTGTTTTACCTGGTGTTACTAAAGTTTATGCACAGCAAATGCGTAAACAAATATTTGATTTTAAAGCGCAGCAACAGCAAGAAGCACCAAATACTGAACAAAGCGAAACAGACACTATCGAAAACAGCCTAAGCA
>NZ_JBEOPC010000462.1:0-278 GCF_040309765.1 Psychrobacter sp. TB20-MNA-CIBAN-0197 | reverse complement strand
GAATGATAGCACTCCATTATCTACAGATTTGCTGGCTGACGATTATGCGAGCTATAAAGTTGAGGGTACAGGACTGGGTCTTAGCATCGTGCAGCGCATCATGACGCATATGGGCTGGCAACTGACCCATCAAGCCAATACCACAGGCGGCAGTACCTTTAGTATTTATTATAAATAACGATGACAGTGGCATAATTTTCATTAAAAAATGAGTGTACCCATAATGGCACTTACCTTAAATGTCCTCTTCAACCTTGATAGAAAGCAACGGCTGATAC
>NZ_JBEOPC010000461.1:0-278 GCF_040309765.1 Psychrobacter sp. TB20-MNA-CIBAN-0197 | reverse complement strand
GCTCAACAGGCGCTCGAATACCGACAATCCGCGCGAACCGCAGCCGATCAGGCCGATGTGCACAGGCGCCTTCACCATCTGCGCTCCTCGCCAAAAAATGACGGGATGGCAATTGCCGTACCGGCCGCCACCGCAATGTCGTGGATCATCCGGCCAATCGCGAGATCGAGAATGCCCATGCCGAATGGCGAATAGATCAGCGGTTTGTCCTGGGCGACATGCAGGTCACCGCGAATCAGCTGCGCCACTGTGCCTGTGACAAAGTCGCGATGGCCGTA
>NZ_JBEOPC010000460.1:0-278 GCF_040309765.1 Psychrobacter sp. TB20-MNA-CIBAN-0197 | reverse complement strand
CGTAATTCTGCCGACTGACATAGCCCACATGGGGCGTGGCGAGGACATTGTCCAGCGTGCGAAACGGGTGCAGGGCCGGCAAAGGCTCTTGCTCGAACACGTCCAGCGCTGCCCCGGCAATGCGCCGTTTCTGTAGCGCCTTGATCAACGCCGCTTCATCGACGATCGGCCCGCGAGCAGTGTTAACCAGCAGCGCGCTCGGTTTCATACACTCCAGCGCTTGCGCATCAACCAGACCGCGACTGCGTTCGCTGAGCACCAGATGCACCGACAGCACG
>NZ_JBEOPC010000459.1:0-278 GCF_040309765.1 Psychrobacter sp. TB20-MNA-CIBAN-0197 | reverse complement strand
GCTGAATAACTTCGCCAGCTTGCGGCTCTAAATCACCAGAAAGGAGTTTAATTAGCGTTGATTTACCCGCACCATTTCTACCAAGTAAAGCAATTCGGCTACCTGGTACAAGGTTTAGCTCTATATTATTTAAAATAGTGACGTCACCATAACCCGCTTTGGCTTTATCTATTGTCATTAGTGGGTTTGGTAATGCTTTTGGCTCTGCAAACTCAAAGTTAAATGGCGAGTCGGCATGTGCCGGCGCTAGTTTTTCCATGCGTTCAAGTGCTTTTACA
>NZ_JBEOPC010000458.1:0-278 GCF_040309765.1 Psychrobacter sp. TB20-MNA-CIBAN-0197 | reverse complement strand
ACTTTACTCAACGTGTGCAGCAATCGAAGCCTATGGCCATTTTAAACATCCTCGAATTTCCGGACCCGCGTCTGCGCACTATCGCCAAACCAGTGGCTGTAGTGGACGACGAAGTGCGTCAGTTGGTCGACGACATGTTTGAAACAATGTATGAAGCGCCGGGCATCGGCCTCGCCGCGACCCAGGTCAACGTGCACAAACGTATCGTCGTGATGGACCTGTCCGAAGACCGTACCGAGCCACGGGTGTTCATCAACCCCGAGTTCGAACCGCTGACC
>NZ_JBEOPC010000457.1:0-278 GCF_040309765.1 Psychrobacter sp. TB20-MNA-CIBAN-0197 | reverse complement strand
GTACTAATGTGTGAGTAGCACTGTGAATCTACAAAAAGAGGTTCTAGAAGAAACTCGTAGACTAGCCAGCATATAAGGGCTATATTTGAACTCAAAATATCATCATAAACATTTTCCCTTTTAATTAATCTGTATTTCATTTTTTATCGGTTTATTTTTATAAATAAAACAGACTGTGTTTATGGTCTGGTTCGTATTTCGCTTTGGCAAAATCTTGATATAATTGTACGTTCTAATTCACCAATGCTGTTTATTATTTGTTGTTAACACTCGTACAC
>NZ_JBEOPC010000456.1:0-278 GCF_040309765.1 Psychrobacter sp. TB20-MNA-CIBAN-0197 | reverse complement strand
AATCGACATACTTGAGCAAAACTTCATCAACCATGCGGGTAGAACTGCATTTGTCTGCATGAATGTCGAGCTCTCTTACGAAGATTTAGACCGTTATAGCAAACAAATTGCCGCTTATTTGCAGTCACTTGGGCTGAAAAAAGGCGATAAAGTCGCGGTTATGATGCCAAACATCTTGCAGCTACCCGTTGCTGTATTGGGTGTATTGCGCGCTGGTATGACCTTAGTGAATGTCAATCCGCTTTATACGACAAAGGAGCTTGAACATCAGTTAGAAG
>NZ_JBEOPC010000455.1:0-278 GCF_040309765.1 Psychrobacter sp. TB20-MNA-CIBAN-0197 | reverse complement strand
GGCTTACTTATGCCAAGCAGTCACTATGTTGTAAAAGCACTGCCAGAGCGCATGCCAATCGACAAATTAATCGCAAAAACAGAGCTTGCTTACCCTGAGTATGTAGTAGGTAGTTGTGAGATATTTAACGATGATACTGCTGATCGGGTTTACTTAGTTAAACGCGGGACAGAGCAATGGTATAAGTTTCATTTAAACCAGTATACGGGTGACATTTTGTCAGAGCCTGTTGGTACCAGCCATTATTTTACTGATTGGTTTTTAGCACTGCATTACAC
>NZ_JBEOPC010000454.1:0-278 GCF_040309765.1 Psychrobacter sp. TB20-MNA-CIBAN-0197 | reverse complement strand
GTATTAAAGTAAACACCCTAGATGAGTTACAACCGGCTATCGATAAAGCCATGTCAATTAACGATCGTTTAGTATTTTTAGACATTCTTGTAGACGAAAAAGAACATGTATATCCAATGCAAATTAAGTTTGGTGGCATTGATGAGATGTGTCTACGTAAAGGAGTAAAAGCATAATTCGTCGTATTTTATCTATATTATTAGAAAATGAACCAGGAGCACTTTCGCGTATTGTAGGATTATTTTCGCAGCGTGCTTATAACATCGACAGCCTAACAG
>NZ_JBEOPC010000453.1:0-278 GCF_040309765.1 Psychrobacter sp. TB20-MNA-CIBAN-0197 | reverse complement strand
GAGTGGAGCCGGCCGATCCTCGAGCGCATGCCCGAAGTGCGCAAGGCCTTGAGCTTCCCGCTCGGCCACGGCGCGCTGGAACTGGCGACGCGCCGACGCATCGGCAAGTCCCTGCGCGGTCAGTACGATCAGGCGATCCTGCTGCCCAACTCGCTGAAATCGGCACTGGTGCCGTTTTTTGCCGGCATCCCGACACGCACTGGCTGGCGCGGCGAGTTCCGCTATGGCCTGCTCAACGACGTGCGCACTCTCGACAAGCAACGCTACCCGCTGATGAT
>NZ_JBEOPC010000452.1:0-278 GCF_040309765.1 Psychrobacter sp. TB20-MNA-CIBAN-0197 | reverse complement strand
ATGCTGAAGTGAAGGGCGATCAAGTCGTCGTTACTAGCGAAAATAAAGGCGAGTCATCTGAAGAGAGCTTTGACAAGCTCATCGTGTGTGTTGGTCGCAGTGCATATTCTGAGAAATTACTTGGTGATGACAGCGGTGTGACCTTGACTGAACGCGGTTTGATCGATGTCGATGACCAGTGCAAAACCAATCTTGATGGCGTTTATGCTATTGGTGATTTAGTCCGTGGTCCAATGCTTGCGCATAAAGCAATGGAAGAGGGCATGATGGCGGTGGAG
>NZ_JBEOPC010000451.1:0-278 GCF_040309765.1 Psychrobacter sp. TB20-MNA-CIBAN-0197 | reverse complement strand
CACCGCGATCCACTGCCCGCGCGTCACCCGTTCCTTGAGCAACGGCACCGACAATGCCGTGACCAATACCGGTGCGAGAAAGTTGACCGCCGTGGCTTCCGCCAGCGGGATGTACCGCAGCGCCGTGGTGAAAAACAGGCTGGTGCCGAGCAGGCACAGGGCACGGGCGAGCTGCCATAACGGCTTCTTGGTGCGCAGCACGCGCAAACCGGACTGCGGCAGGAAAATCCCTGCCATCAACAAGGTGTGCACCACATAGCGCGCCCACACCACCATCA
>NZ_JBEOPC010000450.1:0-278 GCF_040309765.1 Psychrobacter sp. TB20-MNA-CIBAN-0197 | reverse complement strand
CCTTTTGGCATAAAGCCTCGCATCATACTTAAAAAGTCCTCAAGACTCATCTCCGACTCAGCGCCAGGTTCCTGTAATGGCTCAAACTCTGGGATAGGCCACGAATCGAAACAGATACTATCTATCAAAACGAGCTTTCTAACTTTCTCTGGATAATTAACTGCTATCAACTGAGCAATACCCCCACCAATATCATGTCCAACAATATCTGCTTGCCGCGCACCTAGAACGTCCATGAGCTTTACAATCATGTTGCTCTGAGCATTAATGGACACATC
>NZ_JBEOPC010000449.1:0-278 GCF_040309765.1 Psychrobacter sp. TB20-MNA-CIBAN-0197 | reverse complement strand
GAATACCGCGTGCTGCTGTTCGGCATCCTGATGGTGTTGATGATGATCTGGCGACCACGCGGGCTGATCCGCATCAGCCGCACCGGGGTCAAACCACGCAAAGGTGCCATTCACTACGAGAGGACTGCGCCATGAGTGAAGTCGTACTCTCTGTTGAAAAACTGATGATGCATTTCGGTGGCATCAAGGCGTTGAGCGATGTCAGCCTGAAGGTCAAACGCAATTCGATCTTCGCCCTGATCGGACCCAATGGTGCCGGCAAGACCACGGTGTTCAAC
>NZ_JBEOPC010000448.1:0-278 GCF_040309765.1 Psychrobacter sp. TB20-MNA-CIBAN-0197 | reverse complement strand
GAGTAATCTTGAGTTCGCCGAAAGAAAAAGGGCGCAACTGTCTGCTTTTGGCCGATAACGGACAACCACAATTGTTGGCTTTTGGGTAAAAGCAAACGCCCAGACCTCGGGAGTTCTCCCTTTTTCGCCGCTCTACAATTCCGGCCGGATCAGCCTCGGCAACTCCACCCCCTCCCCCAACTTCTCCACCCCCAACCGCACCCTCTCCCCCCCTCGCTCAATCACCACCCCATCCCCCTCAACCTCCACCAACCTCACTCCAACCCCAACCTTCTCCC
>NZ_JBEOPC010000447.1:0-279 GCF_040309765.1 Psychrobacter sp. TB20-MNA-CIBAN-0197 | reverse complement strand
GAGCCTGGCGGCGGAAATGCGCCAGCGCGGCGCCCGGGTCTTGCTCGCCGCGCCAGATGACGTCAACGAACGCGACCTGACCTTGACCCGCGCCGAACACCCGGCCCTCGACCCGATTCTGGCGATCCAGAGCTTTTACGTGATGGCCGCAGGCCTGGCCGTGGCGCGGGGCATGGACCCGGATCAGCCGCGCCATTTGAGCAAAGTGACCCGCACGCATTAAGTCCGACTGACTGCACATCTGATGAGACCCAGCCATGCCCGACAACAATAAAGAGC
>NZ_JBEOPC010000446.1:0-279 GCF_040309765.1 Psychrobacter sp. TB20-MNA-CIBAN-0197 | reverse complement strand
ATATGGTTGATAAAGTTCGCGGAATGGACATTGTTATTGTAACTACTGCTAACACTGACGAAGAATCTCGTGAATTATTAACACAACTTGGAATGCCATTCCAAAAATAATATAGGAGGCGAAGATAGTGGCTAAAAAATCAATGATTGCTAAAAGTAAACGCCCTGCTAAATTCTCAACTCAAGCATACACTCGTTGTGAACGTTGTGGTCGTCCACATTCAGTTTACCGCAAATTCAAACTTTGCCGTATTTGCTTACGCGAACTAGCCTATAAAGG
>NZ_JBEOPC010000445.1:0-279 GCF_040309765.1 Psychrobacter sp. TB20-MNA-CIBAN-0197 | reverse complement strand
GCCCATGACTGAGATTTGGGTGCCTTCTGTAATAATAAGACCCGCGGATGCTCGCTGAGCATAATATTCAGCCATCATCTCATTAGCCACATTACCCGGTTGGGTTGAGCGCGAGCGCGTCATTGGTGGCATCACAATACGATTTTTTAAAGAGAGTTTACCGAGCTGTATTGGTTTAAATAGTGAATTGTTCATTCTGTATTCCTCTTTACTTGCTAATTTGGATGAGCTCAATTTGGTATCCATCAGGATCGACGATAAAGGCGATGTGGGTTGAGC
>NZ_JBEOPC010000444.1:0-279 GCF_040309765.1 Psychrobacter sp. TB20-MNA-CIBAN-0197 | reverse complement strand
ACGATTAACAAAGTCTTCGTGTTTTTGCTGATCCTCGGCAGAGGTTTTGGTATTAAACGAAATAACGGGTAGCAAATCTTCGGTATTAGAGAACATTTTTTTCTCGATCACGGTGCGCAATTTTTCGTAGCTGGTCCACAGTGGGTTTTTACCATTATGGTGCGCTCGAGCCCTAAGCACAAAGTTTACTATTTCGTTACGAAAATCTTTTGGATTAGAAATACCCGCTGGCTTTTCTATTTTTTCAAGTTCTGCATTAAGGGCATCACGGTCAAATAG
>NZ_JBEOPC010000443.1:0-279 GCF_040309765.1 Psychrobacter sp. TB20-MNA-CIBAN-0197 | reverse complement strand
GCATGGCGATGGTCACCACCAAACCGCCGACTGCCGCCATGTACGGCGGCGTCAGCATGGTTTTGTCGGCGGCTACTGCCTGCTTGTACCAAGGCCGCTGACGCGGATCGTAACCGTCCGGCATCTTCGCATCGGGGCGCTGGGTGAAGACACCGTTGGCCTGGCCGACGTAAGTGAACTGGAAGTTCGAAGTGAAGGCCGGTTGATCGACAAGGCCCGGCAAGTCGGCATTCCTGCCTTGATGGGCAACGTTCTGCGCGAGGTTTTCCAGCACCAGAA
>NZ_JBEOPC010000442.1:0-279 GCF_040309765.1 Psychrobacter sp. TB20-MNA-CIBAN-0197 | reverse complement strand
ACACAATTGTATGTCGCCACATGGACCTGAAGCCGACGTGTTCGACAAAGCCTCTAATGCCCAGCTTGAGCCACAACGTTATGATAATACGCTGGCATTTATGTTTGAATCACGTTATATCATATCCCCAACTAAATACGCTCTTGAGGGCAAAGAGCGCCAAACTAACTACACTGATTGCTGGCGCACAATTAAAAAGCAATTTACTGGATCACAAGGATAATAAACCATGAAACTTTATAGTTATTTTCGCTCATCTGCCGCATACCGGGTGCGTAT
>NZ_JBEOPC010000441.1:0-279 GCF_040309765.1 Psychrobacter sp. TB20-MNA-CIBAN-0197 | reverse complement strand
ATCTATAAACACATGACGTGGAACATCAGCTATAGCACTAAGTACTTGTGTATCTTCAACACCTTCACGCTTTAGTAAGTCAGATAGTGCTTTTGCACTGCGGGAATAATTAGCGAGCACGATTAATCTCCAAATCGGCTAACCAGTCTCCTACTGCTTTTAAGCTATCTTTAGCTGTCATATCAACACTTAATGGCGTAACAGAGGCATAACCGTTATTGATTGCGTAAAAGTCGGTCCCTTCACCTGCATCGCTTTCTGTGCCCAGCGATCCATACC
>NZ_JBEOPC010000440.1:0-279 GCF_040309765.1 Psychrobacter sp. TB20-MNA-CIBAN-0197 | reverse complement strand
GTTCCGGGAAGGCGAAGACCTTGAACGCGCGGCTCAGGGCTTCTTTATAGCTATCAACGGTGGACTCATCGAAGAGGAAACCGGTGACGCCGTTTTCGATGGTGTCGGCCAGACCGCCGGTGTTGCGCGCGACCGGCAGCGAGCCGAAACGCTGGGCGTACATCTGGCTCAGGCCGCATGGTTCGTAACGCGACGGCATCAGCAGGAAATCGCTGCCGGCGAACATGCGTCGGGCATCGGTTTCGTTGAAGCCGATGCGTACGCCGATCTGGCCAGGAA
>NZ_JBEOPC010000439.1:0-279 GCF_040309765.1 Psychrobacter sp. TB20-MNA-CIBAN-0197 | reverse complement strand
CCACCGCTGGCCGCGTCGATCCGACCATTGGCTTTCCGACGGCGGGCATCAATTCTGCCGGCCAAGTCGCGCAGGACACCACCGGCGGCCTGACCACCGACACCACCACCAACGCGCTGCGCGACTCGACCCTGAGCCTCAGCGCCACGCCGACCATCACCGAAGCCGGCGGCGTGCTGGTGTACACCGCGACCCTGACCCAGGCGCCGCTGACCGACCTGACCATCACCCTGTCCAATGGCGCAGTAATCGTCATCCCGGCCGGCGCCACCACCGGCA
>NZ_JBEOPC010000438.1:0-279 GCF_040309765.1 Psychrobacter sp. TB20-MNA-CIBAN-0197 | reverse complement strand
ATGTCGCATAGGGCAATAGCTTACGAAAGGCAGCAACCAACGTTTGCTCATCGCCCAAACTACCGCCACTATTGGCAACTAGCACGGGATCGAGCACAAACGGTGTACCTGCTTGGATAATAGCATCAGCAAATAGCTGGGTGAGCATGGTGATATTATCCGTCGTGCCCAGCATCCCCGACTTAATCACGCTGACGGGCAAATCCGCAAGCACCGTGGTGGCTTGCGCTTTGACCAAATTAGCTGCACAGGCTTCAAAACCAAATACTTGCTGCGAGC
>NZ_JBEOPC010000437.1:0-279 GCF_040309765.1 Psychrobacter sp. TB20-MNA-CIBAN-0197 | reverse complement strand
ACCGTGTCCGGCATCCATATCGGTTTTAAATACTAAAATATTATTATCGGTTTTTAGCTCGCGCATTTTAGCTACCCACTTCATCGGCTCCCAATATTGTACCTGTGAGTCGTGCAGCCCAGTGGTTATTAGCATATGCGGATACTCTTGCGCGCAAATATTATCGTACGGCGAATAGGCTGCAATTACATCATAAAATTGCGCATCGTTAGGGTTACCCCACTCGTCGTATTCGTTGGTGGTTAGCGGAATACTTTCATCTAACATAGTGGTTAACAC
>NZ_JBEOPC010000436.1:0-279 GCF_040309765.1 Psychrobacter sp. TB20-MNA-CIBAN-0197 | reverse complement strand
GACCAGTACCGCACGCTGTTCAAGGCGCTGGGCTTTGAACTGGTCTGCGACACCCGTGGTTTCTACTACTTCGTGCCGGACATGGCCGCAGCAGCGGTGAACAAGACCGCCCAGCGTCTGGCGCTGTTCACCTTCATCCTCGTCGAGCACCTGGCCGATCAGGGCCGCGACCCGATCGCCGTGCTCGACGGCGGCAGCCTCGGCCGCGAAGAATTGCCGTCGCTGCTGGACAAGTACCGCGACCTGTTCATCCAGGCCGAAGTGCAGACCGTCGAAGAA
>NZ_JBEOPC010000435.1:0-279 GCF_040309765.1 Psychrobacter sp. TB20-MNA-CIBAN-0197 | reverse complement strand
CAGTGCATCCTGCTTGGCCAGCGGCATGCGGTCGAGGTTCTTGTACATCATGCCCATGCGCTGATTGCCGCGCAGGATATCGCCGTGGCGCATGACGAAATGCCAGTACAGCGCATTGAACGGGCAGGCATCGTCCGCGCTGCTTTCCTTGACCTTGTAGGCGCAGTCGCCGCAGTAATCCGACATTCGATTGATGTACTGGCCGCTGGCGCAGTAAGGCTTGGAGCCGAGATAACCGCCATCGGCGTGCATGACCATGCCAAGGGTGTTGGGTAGTTC
>NZ_JBEOPC010000434.1:0-279 GCF_040309765.1 Psychrobacter sp. TB20-MNA-CIBAN-0197 | reverse complement strand
ATACCCAGTAATTTAAAGGGCAATCGCGAATAGACATTACGATAGGCAATGCCTTACAAGTCGAAGGCAGTGTCAGAATAGCCCAGCCTAGGTAAAGCAATCAAAGGAAGCAATCATGCTATGATGAGCTGGTTTATTTTTATACCGTATTTTCAATAACGTGAATAGACCAACCATACCATAATAATAAAGGATGCAACATCATGACCCAGAATAACACTGTTATACCGGCGTTATTGCCTGAGAAAGTCGCCATCGTCACTGGTGCCAGTCGTGGAC
>NZ_JBEOPC010000433.1:0-279 GCF_040309765.1 Psychrobacter sp. TB20-MNA-CIBAN-0197 | reverse complement strand
CGCGAAGAATGGCTCGCCGCCCGCCAGCAGCATCTGGCCCACGAAAAAGCCTTCACCCGGGAACGCGATCGCCTCAGCGCCGAGCGCCGCGCCCTGCCGTGGGTGAAAGTCGACAAGGACTATCATTTTCAAGGGCCGAACGGCGAGCTCAAGCTCAACGACCTGTTTGGCAACAACAGCCAGTTGATCATCTACCATTTCATGTTTGCCAAAGGCTGGGAGCAGGGCTGCCAGGGCTGCTCGTTCCTCAGTGACCACATTGATGGCGCCAACCAGCAC
>NZ_JBEOPC010000432.1:0-279 GCF_040309765.1 Psychrobacter sp. TB20-MNA-CIBAN-0197 | reverse complement strand
GCTTTAACCATGCACGTTTAAATGGAGTAAACACTTTATACATTTCATTACTTTGATTTTTGACCGTTCCAACAGGTGCAATTAAATCACCTTCGTACAAAGTAAAAGTAATAGAAAGCTCATCGCATTCGTGCAAAATTGCTTTATCGCGGTTTACTTCATTAAGCTCATATTCTGTATTAGCAATTACGTGTTTTACATCGTTTGCTTTACAAAAGTTAATAAGCTCGCGCGTACAATCACAAAAGCTAGGCGCTTCAATAATATGTAAAGTAATAC
>NZ_JBEOPC010000431.1:0-279 GCF_040309765.1 Psychrobacter sp. TB20-MNA-CIBAN-0197 | reverse complement strand
CGCGGGAAGCCGCGCGACGAGCCGATGATCGCGATCACGAGCCGGATGCTGCCGGTGTGATCGAACACGGGCGCGGCGATCGTCCCGATGCCGGGCACCGGCGCGTCGAACGCGAAATCGAGTTCGTCCGCGCGGATCGCGGCGAGCCGGGCGCGGAAGGCCGCGTCGTCCGGCGCGGCGTGCGCGCCGGCGAGGCGCACCGGTTCGTTGGCGAGCAGGTCGGCCAGCACGTCGTCGGACATGCCGGACGCGAAAATCCGGCCGATCGCCGTATTGACG
>NZ_JBEOPC010000430.1:0-279 GCF_040309765.1 Psychrobacter sp. TB20-MNA-CIBAN-0197 | reverse complement strand
TCGTCGGAGACTCGGTTGATGTCATTGGTGATCTCGCGCTGAATGCGGAGCGTGTTGGTGAGCGAATCCACCCGGGCGTTGGCAGTGTCGCGCTCGGCGGTGATGGCTGATCGATCGTCCTTCACGCTATCCAGTCGCTGCGCCAGATAACCAACGGCTGCCAGCGCTGCCAGCACCACCCACACCCACGCCGGGACAATCTTCAGCAGGGCGCTCATGGGGCCTGCCGCTCTACAGCTTCGTTGACCTTCTTCGCTGCCTTGCTTGCGGTGTCAGCGG
>NZ_JBEOPC010000429.1:0-279 GCF_040309765.1 Psychrobacter sp. TB20-MNA-CIBAN-0197 | reverse complement strand
CGACGACACCGTGGTCATTCGCCAACCCCAGATGCTGCCCAAGCTTAGCCAAGGCGTGACCACGGTGATTGTCGGCAATTGCGGCATCAGCGCTTCGCCGGTCAACTTGAAGGGCAATCCACCCGATCCGATGAACCTGCTCGGCAGCGCAGCGGCGTTCGTTTACCCGCGTTTCAGCGACTACCGCGCCGCCGTCGAAGCGGCCAACACCACGTTGAACGTCGCCGCACTGGTCGGCCACACCGCGCTGCGCAGCAATCACCTCGACGACTTGTTCCG
>NZ_JBEOPC010000428.1:0-279 GCF_040309765.1 Psychrobacter sp. TB20-MNA-CIBAN-0197 | reverse complement strand
ACGACGATGAATCTATTGCAGAGTTTATTCAAGCATAGCGATGCTTTGAATAATCTTCCTGAAAACAGTTTCGCCTATGAGCAAGCGAAAGAACAAACGGCGCAAACCATTGATTTATTATGGTCATCTGATGAAGTACGCACGCGTAAACCTTTAGTCTATGACGAGATCAATAATGGCCTGCATTATTTCAATGCCAGTTTATTCAGCGCCATTCCCAAAGTTTACCGTAATATTAAAGACGCCATTGTTGATATCTATCCTGAGCTAACAGACTAT
>NZ_JBEOPC010000427.1:0-280 GCF_040309765.1 Psychrobacter sp. TB20-MNA-CIBAN-0197 | reverse complement strand
GCCCAACTACGTCACCCCACAAGGGCTGGCGCAGTTGCAGGCGAAAGTCATCGAGTTGCAGAGCCTGCACGCCGAGCAAACGGCCAAGGGCGAGCAGGCCGACAAACAACGTCTCGCCGATCTGCAACGGGATCTGCGTTATTTCACTCAACGCCTGAGCAGCGCCCAAGTCGCAGTCGCTGCGACTTCCACCGACAAGGTGCAGATCGGTAGCTGGGTGACTTTTGCCGATGAACACGACACTGAACACCGCGTGCAACTGGTCGGCGAGGATCAGGCC
>NZ_JBEOPC010000426.1:0-280 GCF_040309765.1 Psychrobacter sp. TB20-MNA-CIBAN-0197 | reverse complement strand
GCATCGAGCCGTCACCGGCGCGCGCCCACAGCGACACGAGGTCGGCTTTGGCGAACAGGTTCCAGGTCAGCCAAAGGCACGCTGCGAGCAACAGCCAGATGCCCCACTTGCGCAGAATCTGCCGCACGAACGTCAACGGCCCGCTCACCGCGAGCAAGGTCGCCAGCGCACCGAAGAACAGCGTCCACAGCATCGGATTGGCCCACAGCGAACCTTCGCTGAAGGCGCGGGTGCCGAGCAGGCTGGCGGCGTCGCGCATGACGATGATTTCGAACGAGCC
>NZ_JBEOPC010000425.1:0-280 GCF_040309765.1 Psychrobacter sp. TB20-MNA-CIBAN-0197 | reverse complement strand
ATCTATCGTCGTATGGAAGTCTATGATGAGTCGGGACAGCCGCAGTATTGCGAGTACGACTATCCCAACGGCACACCGATTAAGGTGCTGGTCCGTCCTGACGATATTATTCATGATGATGACAGTCCCCGAACCGCTTTAGTAGTGGGGCGTGTCTTTCGCGGTGCTAATTATCTGTATCGCTTGCAACTCGATGATGGGCAGACGGTTTTGTCCTTGGTCGCCAGTCATCATAATCATGAGATTGGCTCGCAAATTGGGATTTTGCCCATACTTGAGC
>NZ_JBEOPC010000424.1:0-280 GCF_040309765.1 Psychrobacter sp. TB20-MNA-CIBAN-0197 | reverse complement strand
AAACCAGAGCGCGATAAGCGAATAGCTGATGTAAGCGCATCAATAGATTGATCTTGCCCAAACACCAACATTTTTAAATTGCGGTCTAAGTTTTTTAGCGTTTCTTTGTCGCTAGATGACACATTTTGCGGTGGAATACGCGCCATTTTAGCCACAATGTTTTCTATATCGGCAACGCCAATGGTTTTTTTACGTTTAGAGCTAGGCAGTAAACGTTGGCTTGCACCGGCCTCGTCAATTACGTCAATTGCTTTGTCGGGCAAATGGCGTTCATTAATAT
>NZ_JBEOPC010000423.1:0-280 GCF_040309765.1 Psychrobacter sp. TB20-MNA-CIBAN-0197 | reverse complement strand
GTGAAGGAGGGTGGATTGGTAATGAATCATGGCATCACCGCCAAGCACACCGATGGCCGCCCGGTTGGACGAGGCGCTGGCGACTTCATAGAAAAATATGTGTTCCCCAACGGCGAGCTACCGCATCTGGCGATGATCTCTACCGAGATCAGTGACGCGGGGCTGGAGATCGTCGATGTCGAAAGCTTGCGCCTGCACTACGCGCGCACGCTCGATCACTGGAGTGAGAGACTGGAGGATAACCTCGAAGCTGCGGCGAAACTGGTGCCTGAGCAAGCAC
>NZ_JBEOPC010000422.1:0-280 GCF_040309765.1 Psychrobacter sp. TB20-MNA-CIBAN-0197 | reverse complement strand
ATTCACTACCACACCAACCACAGTTAGCTAGGTTTTTACCAATTTCGTTACCCCAAGGGTATTCTGTTTCGGTTCCTGCACGTGCTGCGTATTCCCACTCAACTTCGTTAGGTAAACGAAATTGCTGTCCTGTTTGACCCGATAACCACTCAGCGTAAGCTTTTGCATCGTTATAAGTTAAACATACAGCAGGAAAGTCACTGCCTTGCTCAAAACCAGGATTACGCCAATTTAAATTTGCTTCCCATACTGGTTCGCCATTTAAATAATACGCACACCC
>NZ_JBEOPC010000421.1:0-280 GCF_040309765.1 Psychrobacter sp. TB20-MNA-CIBAN-0197 | reverse complement strand
GCATCAATGACCGTGGCCCGCACACCCGTGGCCGGCTGATCGATCTGTCGCGCGAGGCCGCCGATGAAATCGGCATGCTGCGCAGCGGCACCGCACGGGTTCGCGTGCAGGCCCTGGACTGATGGAGCGCCGACCATTTTCGGACTAGCCGATCTGCCGCTGATCAACGTCGTCGAATTGTTCAGTGGCCTGGTTCTTTTGATCATCGGCGCCGAGCTGATGGTGCGCGCCGCCGTGCGTCTGGCCGAGCGCCTGCATGTGCGTCCGCTGATCATCGGCC
>NZ_JBEOPC010000420.1:0-280 GCF_040309765.1 Psychrobacter sp. TB20-MNA-CIBAN-0197 | reverse complement strand
ATACACGCCGGTCGGCGCCGCGCGGTCGATTCGCACGTACGTCGTGTCGACCTGCTCCGACGCCCACATGTCGGCGAGCAGGCGGCCGAACGGATCGTCGCCGATCGCCGACACGAAGCCCGTCGATGCACCCTGGCGCGCCGCCGCGATGCAGAAGTTCGACGTGTCGCCGCCGAAGCCCTGCAGGAATTCAGGGCGTCCCGGCTGCGACTGGTTGAATTCGATCATCGCCTCGCCGAGCGCGAGGATCTCCGGAAATACCGCGGCCATCGCTTACACC
>NZ_JBEOPC010000419.1:0-280 GCF_040309765.1 Psychrobacter sp. TB20-MNA-CIBAN-0197 | reverse complement strand
CGTCGAGGCTGAGCAACACCCGCGCGACTTCCGCAGGCTCCACACGGTAGCCGCGCACTTTGACCTGATCGTCGGCACGACCGATGAACTCCAGCGCCTGTTCGCGATTGCGCCGGACCCGGTCGCCACTGCGGTACACCCGCGCGCCGGGGTTCCCAAACGGATCAGGCAGGAAACGCTCAGCGGTGAGCCCCGGCTGATTCAGGTAGCCAAGGGCAACGCTATCGCCACCGATGTACAACTCACCGGCAACCTGATCGGCCACCGGGTTGAGCACATC
>NZ_JBEOPC010000418.1:0-280 GCF_040309765.1 Psychrobacter sp. TB20-MNA-CIBAN-0197 | reverse complement strand
ATGTTGGCTCTTTTAAATGATAAGCAAAACGAAGTGAGCTTATGGGTTGAGCAAGATATTTGGCACGGTGATTTGTTTCATTGTCATCCGTTTGAAAACACCCAAACATGGTTGCTTAGTAAAGCTGATTTAGAAACATTTTTTAATTACACAAAGCATCAACCGCGCGTTGTATTTTTACCCTCAAAATAAGCCCACATAATTAACGATAAACCACATAAGCAAACCGCAAGCAGCGTAAACATAAACGCTGTTTGCCCATGATGTTGGTATACCACAC
>NZ_JBEOPC010000417.1:0-280 GCF_040309765.1 Psychrobacter sp. TB20-MNA-CIBAN-0197 | reverse complement strand
GTATTGAAGCTTATGCTAAAGCTGATGCACCAGGTGTATACGTTAATGACAGTAAAATTGCATCCCTTGGTTTAAGGGTTCGTCGTGGTTGCTCGTTTCATGGCTTAGCATTAAATGTTAACATGGACCTAAGTCCATTTTTACGCATTAACCCATGTGGTTATGCGGGCATGAATATGGTGCAAACTAAAGAATTAGATGGTCCTCAAAACCTAGAAAGTGCGGGTGAAGGATTGGTGAAACACATGATCAAGAAGCTTAATGCAACACAGGTTAAGCA
>NZ_JBEOPC010000416.1:0-280 GCF_040309765.1 Psychrobacter sp. TB20-MNA-CIBAN-0197 | reverse complement strand
ATCCGGACCTGCGCGACACCGCGCGGATTCGCGCGTTCTCGTCGTTCGTCGCAACGTCGATCGAGGCCTTGCACGCGCGGCTCGCAGGTGACGCGCATCGCTGACGGACCCGCGGGCCGAATGCTTCGGCCTGCGAAGCGTTGCGCCCGCGTCGTCCTTGGCGGTGCGGCCGGCCGCATTTCCCCGAGCCTCGCGCTCATCGCATCGACGCACGCATGCACCTTCGGCGACGGCAGCGCCTGTGTCGCGCCGACCGCTGACGTTGGCAGCGTCCTTCGAC
>NZ_JBEOPC010000415.1:0-280 GCF_040309765.1 Psychrobacter sp. TB20-MNA-CIBAN-0197 | reverse complement strand
TTATTGTTCACTTCACCTATGAAAAAAATGATGATAAACATGATTCATCACGTTTTAATACTCTTGAATCAATTCCTTTATTAAATACTACAGTGAACTTTGCCCTAGAGAGCATGCGTGCAGAGAGTAACGTATACACAATTGGCGCACGTTATGACTTCCACCCTTCTGCTGCATTTAAAATTGACTTCAGTCGATTTGATGATGACATCACTGACACTGAAACGGATGTAGTAGCCGTTGGTGTTGATTTAGTATTTTAATTGGAGCGGAATATGAA
>NZ_JBEOPC010000414.1:0-280 GCF_040309765.1 Psychrobacter sp. TB20-MNA-CIBAN-0197 | reverse complement strand
GGATAAGGATTAAAAAATACTTGTTTTTCAAGATACTCGTTTGGGTGCACTTTTAAATGATGCTTTAGCAAAGTAAGTGGCACGTAAAGAGGCACTAAACCATCGCTGTATTCATCAATTGCTTCTCGCATTTCTTGTTTTTCGACTGACGATAAATCTTTTTTAAAGTAGCCCTGTAAGTGCATTAAGGTATTACAATTATTTTTGCGTGAGGCTGGCTTTTTAAGTCCATTCATCAAACCTAAAATGTACTTATCAGCAAGAGCAGTTACGTCATCAC
>NZ_JBEOPC010000413.1:0-280 GCF_040309765.1 Psychrobacter sp. TB20-MNA-CIBAN-0197 | reverse complement strand
CTTAGCGGCGGGCGCAGTGGGTGAGCTGGCGCAGCAAGTGGCGTCGATCGATTCGGTGCTGGCGGTGATTCGTGGCGTTGCCGAACAGACCAATCTGCTCGCCCTCAACGCCGCGATCGAAGCCGCGCGCGCCGGCGATGCCGGGCGTGGCTTTGCGGTGGTGGCGGATGAAGTGCGGGCGCTGGCGCATCGCACCCAGCAGTCGACCCAGGAAATCGAGCAGATGATCGGCGGGATTCAGCAGGGCACCGATTCAGCGGTCAGTTCGATGCAGCAGAGC
>NZ_JBEOPC010000412.1:0-280 GCF_040309765.1 Psychrobacter sp. TB20-MNA-CIBAN-0197 | reverse complement strand
AACCATGACTGGCAACGATAGATTGACCAGTGAATACATTGCTTGGGAAGGCTGCCAAAAATAGCGCTAACTGCGCAATATCATCAACCGTCGTAAACTCTTTGTCTACGGTATTGACCAACATGATGTCATTCACCACTGACTCTTCGCTGATGCCTTTTTCAGCTGCTTGCTGCGGGATTTGTTTTTCGACCAACGGTGTTTTGACAAAGCCAGGGCAAATCACATGCGAGCGTACGTTGTGCTCAGCGCCTTCTTTTGCTAGCACACGACACAGCCC
>NZ_JBEOPC010000411.1:0-280 GCF_040309765.1 Psychrobacter sp. TB20-MNA-CIBAN-0197 | reverse complement strand
GTGTGGCAGATTGCGTTACCGGGTTTGGGCAATTTGTTTTTAGTGCTATTAAAAGATACCGCCTTGGTGTCAGTCGTTGGTCTCAAAGACATTATGTATCAATCCTCGCGTGCGGCGCAATCGACCCAGCAGCCTTTTACCTTTTATATGGCGGCAGCAATTATCTATTTAGGGCTGACCATGTTAATCACAGGTTTTATGATGTGGCTTGAATGGCGCGCCAATCCAGCAGCGCGGTATGCTAAAAAACTAACCCATCAATCAGTTAAAGGGTAAGGGG
>NZ_JBEOPC010000410.1:0-280 GCF_040309765.1 Psychrobacter sp. TB20-MNA-CIBAN-0197 | reverse complement strand
ATACGTACGTGGCCATGCAAAAGATTTTGACGAATGGCAGCAACACGGTGCAAACGGCTGGGATTACCAATCGTGTTTACCGTATTTTCAAAAAGCAGAAAGCTTTTATCTTGGTGAAAATACTTACCGTGGTGGCAAAGGCCCGCTTGGCGTTAATAACGGCAACGAAATGAAAAACCCGCTTTACCGCACCTTTATCAAAGCAGGTGTACAAGCCGGTTACGCGTCTACAGATGATTATAATGCATCGCAGCAAGAGGGTTTTGGCCCAATGCACATG
>NZ_JBEOPC010000409.1:0-280 GCF_040309765.1 Psychrobacter sp. TB20-MNA-CIBAN-0197 | reverse complement strand
ATTCAAGATAGCGCTATCATTGCGGCTGCGCGTATGAGTCATCGCTATATTACTGATCGTAAACTGCCGGATAAGGCGATTGATCTCATTGACGAAGCAGCCAGTCGTCTGCGGATGGAGATGGACAGTAAGCCTGAGGCATTAGGTAAGCTCGATAGCCGTCTGATTCAGTTAAAAATGCAGCGCGAAGTGTTGAAAAACGAAGAAGATGCGGGTGCGAAAGCAGAGCTCAAAATACTAGATACACAGATTGAAGAAGTTGAAAAAGAGTCTGCTGACC
>NZ_JBEOPC010000408.1:0-280 GCF_040309765.1 Psychrobacter sp. TB20-MNA-CIBAN-0197 | reverse complement strand
CACTGCGATGCGAGAGCAACTGCGCGACAGCCTCGAGGCCGGCGCGTTGGGTTTATCCACAGGCCTGGCCTACGCCAGCGCCTTCAACGCGTCCACTGATGAAGTCATGCAACTGACCGAAGAACTGACGGCGTTCGGCGCGGTGTACACCACCCATCTGCGCAGCGAATTCGCTCCGGTGCTGGAGGCGATGGACGAAGCATTTCAAATCGGCCGACACGCGCAATCGCCGGTGATCATTTCCCACCTCAAATGCGCCGGCGTCGGTAACTGGGGACGC
>NZ_JBEOPC010000407.1:0-280 GCF_040309765.1 Psychrobacter sp. TB20-MNA-CIBAN-0197 | reverse complement strand
ATGCAATACTTACCAAGGGAAAGGTTCTGAGACCTGCACCCTTATCTTTCATCTCACGATTAAGGGCGATCGGTAGCGAAAGTATAAAAGCAATTCCTAGTTGAAGAAAATGATATAGTCACTGCACTACAAAAGAGTTATGTTTTGGATGAATATCATAAAACAATTTAGATAAGTCATTTTCCATCCAACCTTGGCGTAAAAACTTCACTTGAGCCCACTTTTTCTCGATGGGATTTAAGTCAGGACTATAAGGAGGTAAGAATAATAGCCTGTGACC
>NZ_JBEOPC010000406.1:0-280 GCF_040309765.1 Psychrobacter sp. TB20-MNA-CIBAN-0197 | reverse complement strand
CGGTGATCCACAGCGCGCAGGCGAAGACGCTGGCGGCGCAGAAGGCGAGTGCGACGCCCAGTAGCCATTCCGGGCCGACGCTGGCGCTGTCTGACAGACGTCCGGGGACGTCCAGTACGAACACCAATCCCACGAGAATCAAGCCCATCAACATCGCGGTGCGCGCGCTTGGTCGTGGGCCGCCCAGCGCCCAGGTCAGCAAGGCGAGCAGGATCGGAAACACGTTGGCCACCAGCAGCGCCAAAGCGACCGGGACCCGCGCGACAGCGGAGTACAGACA
>NZ_JBEOPC010000405.1:0-281 GCF_040309765.1 Psychrobacter sp. TB20-MNA-CIBAN-0197 | reverse complement strand
ACCACTAAGGCCTGAGGGGGGAAACTAAGGGAGGATTGGTGCATCTTTAAAAAGTAAATAAGCAATAACATTTGTAACTATTCAGCCTCATCTGAAATGAATATATCAGGCAGCTGATTTTTGAATAATAACTCAAGGGCTAGGCTTGCAGATACATATTGTTTTCTGCAAGTCGATAAATAGCTTCTCAGCAAGCAGAACATTTCAGCTCCTTGCTTACTTCTAAAACACCCCGATATTTTTTGATGAACCTTGGTCATCCTAATATCATTCTCGCCTTG
>NZ_JBEOPC010000404.1:0-281 GCF_040309765.1 Psychrobacter sp. TB20-MNA-CIBAN-0197 | reverse complement strand
CCCTAAAGGACTTTCGACATTGTTCTTCACTGAAATGTGGGAACGAATGAGTTATTACGGTATGCGAGCTATGCTCGTATTATTCATGACAGCAAGCTTACAAGAAGAAGGCCTTGCCTTTACTGTTGCATCAGCTGCTGCAATCTATGGTTTGTACACAGGCGCAGTATACTTTTTAGGCTTACCGGGTGGGTGGCTAGCTGATAGATTGTTTGGTGGTCAAAAAGCGGTTTGGTATGGCGGCATAATTATTATGATTGGCCATATTATTTTGGCTATTC
>NZ_JBEOPC010000403.1:0-281 GCF_040309765.1 Psychrobacter sp. TB20-MNA-CIBAN-0197 | reverse complement strand
GCTTGTTTGTCATGAGAAAATAGGTAGTCGCTATAATACCAAGACCCAGCAGATTTGACCATGTTTTGCCCCTATTTAGACGCTATTTTGACTACTTTTCGGCTATTTTCGTACCTGTGACTGTCCTGTGTTATAGCAAAGTTTTTAGTGTGACGCCGTGTTTGAATGTTGCACGTTATACCACTATCTTGCTATGAAAAACTTAAGGTTAGCTTCCACAATCAGCCCCAATCTCTATTAATGCCATTAATATGACGTCTATCAATGTTGCACGTTATACC
>NZ_JBEOPC010000402.1:0-281 GCF_040309765.1 Psychrobacter sp. TB20-MNA-CIBAN-0197 | reverse complement strand
GCTATAACCACAGTAGCACCCCCAGTAGAAAAAGAATTAGAAGAGTATCTAAAAGAAGTCGCTACTAATGACGTCGCTTTTATTAATCTAAGTGAAGGCCAGCAGCTCAGTCCTTATAAGCAAATGGTACAAATACAAGCGCCACTGGGTAGCAATTTTACGCTATATGCCAACGGTACAGCCGTATCAGAAGAGAAAATCGGTAAAACTGCTGAGCAAGAAAAACAAAATGTAACTGCGTTTGATTATTATGCCGTTGATTTACAGCGCGGTAATAACAC
>NZ_JBEOPC010000401.1:0-281 GCF_040309765.1 Psychrobacter sp. TB20-MNA-CIBAN-0197 | reverse complement strand
ACCGGCAGATGGTTGATGAAACGCACCCGCAGCCATTCACCCTGGCGTACACGCAACTCGGTGCCCGGCGCCGACGGGCCGAATGCCCAGGCCTCGGTCTTGTGCCCCGGCACCAGCTCGACATCGAGCGGCGCGGCGATCAGTTCATAGTCGTGGCCGGCCTCGGCGTCGGCCATCTTGCCCAGCCAGTAACGCGACGCGCCTCCCGCGCCCACGCCAACGACAACAAGACCGGCCAGGCCACCGAGGATTTGGCGACGGGTAAAGGACATGAACTCAAC
>NZ_JBEOPC010000400.1:0-281 GCF_040309765.1 Psychrobacter sp. TB20-MNA-CIBAN-0197 | reverse complement strand
GATTTAAAGATTTCGGTACACCCACAACGCCACTGTTCCCGTGCGTCCACGATGCAGGCAAGATGAAGCTCTGCAAGTCAGAACACAGGAAGCTGATCGTGACCGAAGCGTTTATTGTCGTTCAAACCGCCGAACAAGCCGTGGATCGTCTGGCCGAGCTGCATGAGCGGGCCACCACTGCGCTGAATTCTGCCCTCAAGCGTTACCTCAAGGACCGCGTCGAGCCCGACGCCGAACAGCGTGCCCTGTTTCGTTATCCCGAACTGCGACTGACCTACCAC
>NZ_JBEOPC010000399.1:0-281 GCF_040309765.1 Psychrobacter sp. TB20-MNA-CIBAN-0197 | reverse complement strand
AGACAAGCTAGTGAACTGGGACTACGCGAACGCAAAATACAAAGGTCAAGATGCTGGTGTTGAAGAGTAATCTTTAATCCAAGTATTTGATTAATAAAAAAGGACGCTGAGAGGCGTCCTTTTTTTTGGTTTAATATGTTTCTGATTAGTCTTCTAATGCTTTTGTCCAGAAATTTCTCAAAGCTTTGATGTAACGCTGAATATCAGTTTTGGTCAAAACGACACTTTCGTTAACTATAAGGTTTGGAAAATATTTATTTAAATTGCGTCCAGAGTCACCC
>NZ_JBEOPC010000398.1:0-281 GCF_040309765.1 Psychrobacter sp. TB20-MNA-CIBAN-0197 | reverse complement strand
ACATCAAAGTGAGTTAGGGCATTATTTTAGTGCAACGCGTAGTAGTGATGACGCAAGCTCTAAGCCATCGCCCGATATGTTGTTTCAATTATTAGCAGAGCTTGGCATAAGCGCCGATGAAGCGGTTATGATTGGCGATACAAAAATTGATATGGCAATGGCGCAAGCCGCGGGTATGGATAGCATAGGTGTCACTATGGGTGTACATAACGCAAAGCAACTTAGCGAGTTTAACCCGATTGCAACTGTTGATAGTTATCAGCAGTTGCAACAGTTATTGC
>NZ_JBEOPC010000397.1:0-281 GCF_040309765.1 Psychrobacter sp. TB20-MNA-CIBAN-0197 | reverse complement strand
GTCTTAGATGGTTACATCAAGTTAAGCGCAGGAAGGTAATATGTTTGATATTCTTTTGTATCTTTTTGAAAATTACATTCATAGCGAAGCGGATATATTTGCAGAGCAAAATGAGTTAACCGATGAGCTACTGCGTGCGGGCTTTAATAAGCCTGAGATATTTAAAGCTTTTGATTGGTTAGAGCAACTAGCCGATTTACAACACAGCGATGAGTCTCCTTATCTTATTGCTAACCCTAAAGATGCTGTGCGTATATTTACCGATAGTGAATGCCAAAGGC
>NZ_JBEOPC010000396.1:0-281 GCF_040309765.1 Psychrobacter sp. TB20-MNA-CIBAN-0197 | reverse complement strand
GGCCAGATCGAAGAGATCGGCACGGTTAAAACCACATTGCTGACCGATGAGGGTGAGCTAGTCTCTCTCTCCAATCGGATCCTGCTGGAACAGCATGTGAGTAGCCGCTAAACCGGCAAACCCTGCTAATGTATGCCGCCGCAAAATGCCAGCCGAGGCTGGTTGTGGCGGACATTGACCTGACTGTCGGCACGACTTGTTTTGAATAAAGCCCAACCGCTATCCACGCGCTACGACCCCCGCGAGCTCTCTGATGAGGAGTTGGTCGCGCGCTCGCATAC
>NZ_JBEOPC010000395.1:0-282 GCF_040309765.1 Psychrobacter sp. TB20-MNA-CIBAN-0197 | reverse complement strand
ACTCTATACTGCCCGCCCCAGAGCATTTGCGCGCAAGGAATCAACCTCAATGCGGAGTCTTCCGTTCGTTTTGCTGCTTTGCGTCGCTGTTCAGTTGAGCGGCTGTGCCGCCTATCGCAACTACGATCTTGAAATGCAGCAGACCACCGAGCAAATGACCCGGGGCAATCTGACGGGGGCTCTGGCACTGGTGGAAATGAACAACCCGTGGGAAGACAAGGATCTGCTGTATTACCTGGAAAAAGGCGCGATCCTCAGCGCTGGCAGTGCCCTGCCCGACAG
>NZ_JBEOPC010000394.1:0-282 GCF_040309765.1 Psychrobacter sp. TB20-MNA-CIBAN-0197 | reverse complement strand
GCTAAGATGATTGCAATGTCGCAGGGCAATAATTGTAAACCTAGACAACTTATTGGAATTCTAAAAGCCAGAAAACCTTCTACGCCGCTATATTGTATTCCTACTACTGCTGGTACGGGCTCAGAGGCAACGCTTGGTGCGGTAGTGTCAGACGATGAAACCCATCAAAAGGCCTTATCTATTGATCCAAGAATGGTGCCATTAGCAGCGGCCATCGATCCGGTCATTATGAAAGGCATGCCTGCGCATATCACAGCCGATACCGGTATTGATGTATTGACC
>NZ_JBEOPC010000393.1:0-282 GCF_040309765.1 Psychrobacter sp. TB20-MNA-CIBAN-0197 | reverse complement strand
CCATCGGGCAGCAAGTGGTGGTGTGCGGTTTTGGCGTGCCGGGCGATACGGTTACGGTGACGCTGGTCGGTGCCACGCGCTCAGAGCCGGCAAGTGGAATCGTGCAGGAAAATCGCACCTGGTCAGTGATGCTCGCTGCGAGTCCGCCCGAAGGGGGGCTTTATCGGCTGGAGGCAGTCGCATCTCTGGACGGGTTCGAATCATTTGAAACCCTGCGCTCGGTCATTTTGGGTACTTTTGTGCCAGCCCTCGACGAGCCGGCGCCGGGACGCTGGGTCAGCC
>NZ_JBEOPC010000392.1:0-282 GCF_040309765.1 Psychrobacter sp. TB20-MNA-CIBAN-0197 | reverse complement strand
GCTAATAAGCGTGTAGGTAATATTCTGGCTAAAAACGATATTACCAGCCAAGGTAGTGTTGATGAGAGCTTATTAAGCGACGACGCCGAAAAAGTATTGGCATCACAAGTAGCAAAATTTGCCACTGACCTTGCACCACTTTACGCAGATGGAAACTACCAAGAAGCATTAAGCCAATTGGCGGGTATTCGTGAAAGTGTTGATAACTTTTTTGACAACGTAATGGTTATGGCCGACGATGAAGCTGTTAAGCAAAATCGTCTTGCGCTATTAAGCCAGTTA
>NZ_JBEOPC010000391.1:0-282 GCF_040309765.1 Psychrobacter sp. TB20-MNA-CIBAN-0197 | reverse complement strand
GGGCTGGGGCAACAATCCGGATGCCTTCAAGGACGTGCTGGAGCAAACCGCACAACTGAGCGCCAGCGGTGATGACGGCTATCTGGACATGCCGGTGCAGGACGATCTGATTGATCAGTTGCTGCGCTTTCAACAGTGGCATTTCGTGCTGCCGAGCAGTCCGGCACTGGTGGTGATCGACACGCGCACCCGGCGCTGGCGCAGCGAGATGGCCCTCAAACAACCATCGGGCCTGCTCGACTGGGAAGCCTTGAGCGAACTGCAACAGGAACTGCTCGATCA
>NZ_JBEOPC010000390.1:0-283 GCF_040309765.1 Psychrobacter sp. TB20-MNA-CIBAN-0197 | reverse complement strand
CAACTATAGCGCTCAATGCGGCAGACTTATCTAATGCACTTAAGCAATTGGGTAATAGTTTTGATGAGCAAACGGTAATAGACAGCGCAGATTATGACCGTCATATTGAAAAACTGCGTCAACAGCGCAGCGCTTTAAACCAGTTAAAACGACAATTTAATGAGCAGAAAAACCGCCAGCAGCAGCTAACCAATAGCTTAAGCAGTTTGACCGCGCAGATTGAAACCAAGCAAGCACAGCTTAGCAATGATGAAGCAGCGCTCAAAGAGTTAGAGAACTTAGT
>NZ_JBEOPC010000389.1:0-283 GCF_040309765.1 Psychrobacter sp. TB20-MNA-CIBAN-0197 | reverse complement strand
GAGTCGGCACTCGCTGACGCAGATGGGCCGGACGATCCTCCGGAGCTACTCGGGGCGCTGCCGCGAGCCGCCTCCACCACGACACTTCGCGTCACCGTGTTGCCGAAAAGGTCGCTCGCCTCTACCACGATCCGGTGGTTACCCGCCGACCTCGGTGATCCTGAGAGGGTGGCTGCCAACGAGGTCAGTCCGTTCACCGACATGTCGTTGGTCCAGCGCAGCCCGGCAGGCAACGCACCGCGAAGTCGCCAGGACACCGGCTGGTCACCGGACACTGAGATCC
>NZ_JBEOPC010000388.1:0-283 GCF_040309765.1 Psychrobacter sp. TB20-MNA-CIBAN-0197 | reverse complement strand
ATGGAAGAGGTTGAAAGATTGATGCGCGAAATGGAAGATGGCCGTAATCCGCAAGAAATCAAACGTATCCTTGCCGAAGAGTTAATCGAGCGCTTCCATGATGCCGATGCCGCTGCTAATGCTCATAAATCGGCTGGTAACGTATTGGCCGATGGCGAGTTGCCTGTGGATTTACCAGAAATTATGTTAGATCTAGAGGGGCAAGATGCCTTGTTTATCACCCAGATATTGAACCAAGCTAAGCTCGCTAAAAACAACTCAGCAGCTAAAGACATGGTAAAAC
>NZ_JBEOPC010000387.1:0-283 GCF_040309765.1 Psychrobacter sp. TB20-MNA-CIBAN-0197 | reverse complement strand
CAACGTTTTCATCATTGATCCCTATTTTAGTAGTGATACAGTTATGGGTTTTACGGGTTTTACCAAATAGATGACCTGCGCTCTGCGCCAGTGCCTATTCACCACCCGTAAATTCACGTGCTTTAAAGATCTTGAATGACTTAGTGGTCCAATGCGAATCAGACTTGCCCCAACGATGCCCTTGCGATTTGGTTTCCGCCATCTGAGCTTCCATAAAAGTGCCACAGACATCACCGTAGCTTTTTTCAGTCATGTTGTTCTTTTCAGCAAACTCGGTTAGAGC
>NZ_JBEOPC010000386.1:0-283 GCF_040309765.1 Psychrobacter sp. TB20-MNA-CIBAN-0197 | reverse complement strand
CTTTCATATATACGAAACCTGTAACTTTCGCACACCTTAACAATTAAATGAACGAAAGTATATTAAATAAATTTCGTACATGAACGTAATAAAAAATAGAAATTCGTACACTACGGATAGAAAATGAATGACAATTCTAACTATAAAGTGACTTAATTATTTCACACGCTTCACTTGTACACGAGCTTGCCATTTGTTGAAGCTCAGCTTGTAGTGCTTTGAGTTCTCCCATTAGATTGTTAACTAAAGCCAATTTAGCCTGTGTCTATCATAAGTTCAAAAC
>NZ_JBEOPC010000385.1:0-284 GCF_040309765.1 Psychrobacter sp. TB20-MNA-CIBAN-0197 | reverse complement strand
CTCAATAACTTAACGCCTCGTTTGATGCGCCAATCACCTGATAAAAAACTCGCTTCAGCAAGCCATCAACTCTCGCAATTACAAGCTAGGCTAAACCAAGCTATACAGCATCAGTTACAACAAGCGAATAATAGCTTAGCACTGCAAGCAAGCAGGTTAGACTCGGTAAGTCCGCTTAATGTTTTACCGCGCGGTTATAGCATCACTAAAACACAGCAAGGAAAAGTAGTTAACTCTGTGGGGCAAATTAAAACAAGGCCTGTTTGAGTTACAGAGTTATACGA
>NZ_JBEOPC010000384.1:0-284 GCF_040309765.1 Psychrobacter sp. TB20-MNA-CIBAN-0197 | reverse complement strand
CCTCATAGGCTCTGTCATCAACACTAGTCCCAAACTCATCATTCCAATCATTATCTAAACCATCATCGCTAATATCGCCAACATCGAAGCTATCTTGCCACTCTACTATTTCTTCTTGGTACTGCTCATTGCCCGACAAATTAGCAAGCATGGCAAAGGTATCGCGCGACTGCTTGCCCAAACGCGACAGTAAACTGTGACCATAATCCCGTAAAAACACACTTTCAGGATTGATGATTTGTTGACGCTGTAACCAAGATTTATCGACGATATCGGCCCAAAAC
>NZ_JBEOPC010000383.1:0-284 GCF_040309765.1 Psychrobacter sp. TB20-MNA-CIBAN-0197 | reverse complement strand
CCAGATCAAACCCTTGTATTAGTAAATGGTAAACGTCGTCATAACCAATCAATTTTTGGCCTTAACGGTACAGTAGGCGCAGGCGCTGCGGGTACTGATATGAATGCCATTCCGCTAACAGCACTTAAAGGCGTTGAAGTATTACGCGACGGCGCTGCAGCGCAGTATGGCTCTGATGCTATTGCAGGTGTTATTAACTTATCTCTTAATAACTCAACCGGTATTACAACGGGTTTTGTACAATACGGCGGCACAAGTGAAGGTGACGGCGACACTATTTCAGC
>NZ_JBEOPC010000382.1:0-284 GCF_040309765.1 Psychrobacter sp. TB20-MNA-CIBAN-0197 | reverse complement strand
CACTAAAGCATCGCAAAGTGCTTGTGGGCGGCCTAAATAATAGCCCTGAACCTTATCGACATTTAGTTTGCGTAGGGTGTTTATTTCTTCTAGTGTTTCTATGCCTTCGGCAATAATATTACAACCAATGTCTTTAGCAAATCCGCATAATGCTTTAGCTAATAAGTATTTACGACGATCGCTATTAATGTTTCGGGTAAGGCTAATATCAAGTTTAATAATATCTGCTTGTAGCTCCAAAATATGCTGAAAAGAAGAATACCCCGCACCAACATCGTCTATAG
>NZ_JBEOPC010000381.1:0-284 GCF_040309765.1 Psychrobacter sp. TB20-MNA-CIBAN-0197 | reverse complement strand
AAATAAAGCTGCCTTGCTGTTTCACTTAACGAGCGGGTTTTTACTACACTCATAAATACTTCTAGTAATCTAAACGATATATGCCTTAAATCCATACCCACCTCATAGATAGCTATCTATATATAACCACTGTTCATTTTATTATTTACTATACAAAGTTTTCTCTACAATAGCGCCACTTAATTTTATAGCTAGGAAACACCGTGCCCGATATTGTTGTTATGTTTTTTATATTAGGTTTAATCGCCGGACTTATACACTCTGATCTTGCTATACCCAAAGCC
>NZ_JBEOPC010000380.1:0-285 GCF_040309765.1 Psychrobacter sp. TB20-MNA-CIBAN-0197 | reverse complement strand
ATCTTAACGAGCGTCAACGTGAACTACTGCAAGAGTTAGATGAAAGTATGGGTACAGATAGCTCGAAAAATCGTCCTAAAGAGCAAGGCTTTTTTGACGGTGTTAAAAAGTTTTTTGATGATTTAACTAAGTAAATTTAAATTATTATTAATAATGAAACGGCGCTTTTTAGCGTCGTTTTTTTTTGGTTAAATTTTATTTTTTTTAATTTTTAAAAAAAAAAGATTTAAAATTATTACCCCACCAAAAGAATTAATTAAAAAAAAAAAAATAACCGTTGTAGTA